>DYRK01000065.1:9455-16176 GCA_020718785.1 Desulfatirhabdium butyrativorans
TCTGCGGAGCGTTCAGGAGTATTGTCTCAGCTTACCGTTGATGCAGGCGATACGATAAAAAAGGGAAGTGTGGTGGCGGTTGTGTTTCACGATGATCTGATTGTGAAAAAACAGCAGCGTCAGGCAAGCAAGAAATATCGGGATGTTCAGGTAGAAAACCTGGGCAAGCTGAATCAGAAAGGATTAGTCACAGATGAAGAATTAGCCAAAGCAGAGATGGAAGCCTTAATCAATGACAAAGAGATTGATCTTACGCAGATTGAGATTGATCGCTCCAAAATCCGTGCGCCCTTTTCGGGAATCGTTGTGTCCCGCAAGGTTCAGCCCCATGAATGGGTAACCCCGGGAAAAGAAGTAGTAGAGATGTATGATCCGTCAAGAATTCGGATAGTCGCAGATATTCCGGCAGATATTGCTGTGGGGTGGAAACCGGGGAAGGTGGATACGCTCTATTTTTCTGATCTGAAGCAGGATGTCAAAGTCAAAATCAAGGTCTTTTCCCCGCAAGTGGATGTTCGTAGTAATACCATCAAAGTGTATTGGACCGTGGACCCGGGACAAACGAAAACTGCTCTTCTTCTGCCCGGCATGAAAGGCGTCCTCAAGCTCGGAGAAGATGCACAGCCGGCGGCAAGCGGGCAGTTGCCGGGCGCCGGGCAGTGAGCGGATAGGATTAAAATGGAACTCGATTTTAATAAAGTGTTAAGTCCCGAATTCCTCGCTTCTTTTCAATATAAAAGTATTGAGGAGGCAGGGATGGATATGCTGTTGCTTTCGGCGCAGGCAAAATATTCGGAATATCTTGCCGAACATCTTGAATTTGAAAGAAAATATCAGATGGATTTCCCGTTTTTTCAAGAAATGACAGACCGTCAAATCAATGAAGAAAACTTTGAACAGGAGGATGATCTGATGTCCTGGCGATTTGCTTACGAAGGTCTCCGGTATTGGGCAAAAAAGATTGAGGAATTGAAGTCTTGTTTTTCAAGATAGTGAATTTATATTCCGATATTGTCAGAAATGTTGAAATAAAACGATTCAGAAGAGATGAGACAAGTTATGAGATACTTGCAGTTCTTTTTTTTCGAGATGAATCGGAATTACACTTCAGGGAATATGTGTTCAAAGATGGTACAAGAAAATACGCCTATCATTGGCAGACAAAGGATGCTGAACTCATCGGACGTTGGGACAATGCTCCACATTGGCCGGAACTGAAGACATTTCCTCACCATTTTCATAACACATTCAAAGGAACGGTTGAGGATTCAACGGTCCGAAACCTTGAAGCTGTTTTGGCATATCTGAGGGAATATATCATAGACAGAAACAGATAACATAGCGATTAAACAGAGAAAGAGAAGTGAGTCAATTGCAGCAATTAGCGAATATTCAGCCTTTACCGCAAAAAGCGGCTCCTGCTCCGTCTCAGGCTGCCAATACATTTCTGGCACGGCTGATTCATCTGGCTGTGGCAGCATTGGGCGCGGACACGCCTGAAAAAGCAGGAAGTATCATCGTCAACCGGATTCACACACTGGTCAAAACCGACCGGGCAATCCTTGTGCCGACTAAAGGTAAAAAAAGGATTTTCTGTGTTTCCGGCGATCTGGACGTTTCAAAAGGACAGGATCACCCCTACACCGAGGCAGTTCATGAAATTCGGAACCTTTTCGGCAAAGATGAGGAACCCCGGATTGTCACGCAGGAAAGTATTCCTGACGAGATGAATGCCCCCAATGCCCGCAAGGTTCTTGACTCGGTGGGTGGAACAAGCGTTCTATGGATGCCGCTTTTCATGGCGGGAAATCAGCACAGTGGCTTTTCGCTCTGGTTGGAACGCTGGAATAACAGACCCTGGAATCCCGAAGAATTGAAATTGCTTTCCCATGCGTCCATGTTTTTCGGTCATGCCCTGAGCGATCCGCGTGCAAAGCGGGAAGATGCCGAATCCAAAAAGAAAAAATGGTGGAAAAAGCTTTTGTCTTTTCCTATTTTTCTCCTGATTCTAAGCCTGATTCCCATGCGCGCCCGTATTTCTACTCCCATAGAAATCATTCCGGATCGCCCCCATTATGTGTTTGCCCCGTTTGACGGCATCATGGAGGAATTGGAAGTTCAGCCCGGAGAATATGTGAGAAAAGGAGATTTGCTGTTCCGCTATGATACCCGTGTGCCTGAAAAGCAGCTTGAAGAAGCCCGTCGGGGAGTAGCCGTGGCGCGGGCAGAATTGGCACGTCTCGAAGGTGCGGGCTATGATGACAAGGACGCCAGAGCTAAAATTCCGGTGCAGAAATTAGAGGTGGAACGCGCTCAGGCAGAGGTGACTTTTTTGCAGAATCAACTGGAACTTTCCGAAGTCAGAGCCGGCGCTGATGGAGTAGTAATTCTCGATGATCCGGATTCGCTCATCGGCGCGCCCTTGCAGACCGGACAATTGGTTCTGCGCGTTGCAGATCCCAAGCGTACAAAACTCAGAATGATGGTCCCTGCCACAGATGCCGGAACTTTTGAAGTAGGCAACCACGTTTCCGCAAGGGTGGACTCCAACCCCTGGCAGACATTTCCTGCCCGAGTCAAATGGATAGGATTCGAGGTCGCACTTTCGACAGAAGCCAGCAAGCAGAAATCCTCGCCCATTCCATCAATCGTGACAGAGGCCGAATGGATAGGCAATCCGCCGGTGATTCCCGGACAACTCGGACGCGCCAATATCTTCGGCAAAGAAACCATACTCGGTCTGGTATGGTTCAGAAGACCTCTGGCACGATGGCGGGACCGGTTCGGAAAGCTCGGTATATAAACCACAACGACTTCCTAAGCCTTCAAGACTTGGGAAACCTCACACATCTGAACACCCAATGGATATAATTCAATTAGAATCACTCGTCAATGACTACCAGCAAGCCCAGCCTGATGCCATGCAGAAGATGGAGCCGATTTTGCAGGCAGAGCGCAAAATCCTGACAGAAGCTTTTCTGAATGCCGGTGATGATGAAGCCAAAAACCGCTACACAGGTGAAGACGGAAAGCGGTTTCAACTGCTGCGCCGTGCCGGTTTGCAGGATTTGCCCAGGGATGCCGAAGGTGAAAAACTG
Source organism: Desulfatirhabdium butyrativorans (assembly GCA_020718785.1). Taxonomy (GTDB): domain Bacteria; phylum Desulfobacterota; class Desulfobacteria; order Desulfobacterales; family DYRK01; genus DYRK01. Next base: position 12,554 of record DYRK01000065.1, read on the forward strand.
ACTTCCCGTATTTTACAGAAATGGGACCAAGCAAAAACACCCGGAACTTTGCTCGCGGCTATACTCATGCTTCATCCCCGCGAACTCCCTTTGCCCGGGCATTTCAGGGATATTACGGACTGGCTGCGCCAAGATTATGCCGATTTTCTGCTCTCTCATACCGGCGTGTTCAACCGCATCGGAGAGGCAGATCAGTTTGCCAATTTTTTTGCCGCAGCCGTAGAACTGTTTCATCGTTCTCTCATATCTGATGAGACATTTGCCGGAGCAGATGAAATCCGCAATCTCTTTGTGTATAAAGCCAATTTCATCCAGTTCTACTTCAATGAAAAAAATCTCAGGGAAACTTACCGACGCCGTGCAGAAATCATGGAAAACTGGGCATTGAGACAAAAAGCTCCGCTGTCGCATCTTTTTCCTTTGCGTCAGCCGGTCTCTTCTCAGCAGAAAATAAAGGTGGGAATCCTTTCCATGCACTTCATGCCCCAGACAGAAATTTATCTCATGCTGTCTTATTTTGACCGGCTTCCGCGGGAAACTTTTCATATCACCCTTTATTCGCTCAAAAAAAGCGATCATCCGCTGGAAGCATACTGCCGGAGCCGTGCAGACAATTTCGTTCTTCTGCCTGACGGAGCCTATCCGCAACGGGTTGATCGGATCCGTAGCGACGATCTTGATGTTCTGCTCATCGGAACCAATACTTCCGCAGTGACCAATCCCATTGCTATTATGGCAATGTTCCGTATGGCTCGGATTCATGCTATTGTAGAGAATTCTCCGGTTTCCACTGGTTTTACTCACACCGATTACTATCTCTCATCTATGTTCAACGAACCGGATGCAGATGCTCAGGAACATTATACCGAGGAGTTATATCGGGTTCCCGGAATGCTCAATTATTACGCATATCATTTTGACACAGACCCTCGTACCATGAACCTGACGCGGGCGCAGTTGGGAATTCCGGATGATGCCGTGGTTTACTTCTCAGGAGCAAATTTTTTCAAGATTCTTCCCGATCTCTCGAATGTATGGTCATGGATATTCAGTCAGGTACAGAACAGCTACTTGGTGCTGATGCCCTTTAATCCGAACTGGACCCAGCGTTATCTCTCGGTCCCCTTTATTAACCGGGTAAAAGCACAGATGGAACAGGTAGGCGTGGATTTTAACAGCAGAGTACGAATTCTCAACCGGGTTCCGACCCGTGCCGATGTCCACTCGGTGATGGGATTATGTGATATTTATTTGGACAGTTTTCCTTACGCGGGTGCGTGTTCGCTTATTGATCCTCTGCTGGTGGGGCTTCCCATTGTCTGCCGGGCAGGAAAAACCATGCGGGGAAGTCTGGCAGCAGCTATGCTACGGGGAGCCGGATTTGAAGAGTTGATAGTCACTGATGCGGGTGAATATGTGGAAAGAGCCGTTGCCCTAGGCCGAGATCCGATACTAAGAAAACGTACCCGGAATCATATCCGAGATACGCTTTCCCGCTGCAATCCCTTTTTTGATACGGCCGCGTGCGGAGTCAAAACAGGAGCAGCGTTTGCGGATATGACTGATCGCCGCCGCCGCTCGGAAATTTATCTGCTCCGACAGGAACCGGAAGTTTTAACAGATCGGATTGATGAGCTTTCTGCCTGCTTAGTCAAAAAAGGAAATCTTTTTTTCCGTAATCTCGCGGATACCGAATTAGTAAGACTTCTGCTTGTTCCCTATTTCAAATCTCTGACAGAGCCGGTTTCCTTTATGGCAGATTTGGGCGCTGGCGGCGGACAGTTTGCGGTACCCTTTCTCAACATGGGCTGGAAAGCCGATCTGATTGAATCGAACCCGGCATATCATGCCCATCTCAACGCGCTGGCACAGCAATTGCCGGGCAGGGTTAGGCTGCTGTCAAAAACAGAGAATCTGAATTCTATGGACATGCTCAGGATAGGAACTGCCGCAGGAGCAGATACCGGCAGCTTTTTATCGGATTGTCTCAGCCGCTTTTCTCCACGAGTCATAATGATTGAAACCGTCAATGAACGACTTTCGGTCATAAATCAAATGAAAACAAGGGGCTATGACGCGCTGTTTTTCAGATATGAAGAAAATCAGGAACATCGCCTTACAGGGATATTCTCCGGACAGATGGCTGATAATAAGCCCGGACATCTCATCTTTTTCCGTCAGGATGATACGATTTTTCTTGTAACTGCTGTGCGATTGCTGGAAGATTTTTTGCCTGCCTGCGAAAAAAACAGTTTAAAAAGATCGGAAGGTGAACATCATGTATGATGAATCATTGATTGAGGAACGGGTTGACAGATTGGAGACAATTCTCGGCGAATTCATTGTCAGTACCAGCTCTTCGTTAAACAGATTAAGCAAAGAAATGCGCGAATTCAAAAATGAGATGCGCGAATTCAAAAATGAGATGGGCGAATTCAAAAACGAGATGCGCGAATTCAAAAACGAGGTCCGGCAAGACCGCAAAGCCATGAATAAACAGTGGGGAGAATTAGCCAATAAAATGGGAAGTCTGACGGAAGATATTGTTGTTCCGGCTGTGCGCCCTGCGATAAAGAGATATTTCAATCAGGAACTGATTGATTTCATGGTAAAACGTAAGCGGAAGATCAAGGCATCGGGTCTGGAAGGCGAATTCGATGTGATTGCCCTGAGCGAGGATAAGGTTTTTGTAGTGGAAGTCAAAAGCTCGCCGGACGAAAACTATCTGAACGAGTTTGTAAAGAAGATGAATCGCTTCGTGACTCTGTTCCCGGAATATGCGGATAAACAGCTTATACCGCTTTTTGCAGGGCTGCGCTTTGAGACAGATATGATAGAACTTGCCAGCAGCAGAAAAGTTTATGTTATGGCATATCGGGAATGGGATTATATGGATATCCTGAATTTCGAGAAAGTTGACAGGGCATCATAATAATACATTTTAGCTCTACAGGCTGAAAGAAGGGAGGTGCGAATAAAAAGGATCGGTTCGGATAATTGTTTGGAATAATTGTTAATTTATTTTTTATACAATGTTGCAAGGAGGATATATCTTAATGAAGAAAATTTTTCTCTTTTTTCTGATTCTGTCCCTGGGATTTGCATTTGTCCCGATGGGAACCTTTCAGGTTCAGGCTGAACCAATAAAACTGACCTACAGTAATTTTTTCCCACCGACCCATATCCAGAGCCGACTGGCAGAAAGCTGGTGCAAAGAGGTCGAAAAGCGGACCAACGGTCAGGTCAAAGTCGAATATTATCCGGGTCAGACCCTGACCAAAGCAAATCAGTCTTATGACGGCGTTTTGCAAGGGCTTTCGGATATCGGTTTTTCGGTGCTTGCATACACCAGGGGAAGGTTCCCGGTGATGTCGGCTATTGATCTTCCCCTGGGATACACGAGCGGCAGAGTTGCAACCGCGGTAATCAACGAAGTTTATAAGAAATTCAAGCCCAAAGAGCTTGACGACACACAGGTTATGTATCTTCATGCCCACGGTCCCGGTCTGGTTCATACCAAAGACAAGCCGGTAAGAAAGCTCGAAGATATGAAGGGACTCAAATTCAGGGCGCACGGAACCAGCGCGGATGTAGTGAACTTCCTCGGCGGAACCCCGGTTCCC
>DYRK01000593.1 GCA_020718785.1 Desulfatirhabdium butyrativorans
AAAAGGTCATACAGCGGGCTTACGAAAAAAGAAATGATCTTTCCGAGCATATTTGTCATCAGCAGAATAATGATAATAATCATGCCGTAGCGCTCGATGCTCTGAAACTTCATTCTCAGATTCGGAGGCAGCAGCATGGCAGCAATCCGGCTTCCGTCTAAGGGCGGAACCGGTATCAGATTGAACACCATGAGTACGAGATTGATAATCACACTGTATTGCAGCATCACAGACAGCGGTATAAAAAGATATCCCAGTACGGAACTGTTCCATATCCATTCGGAATAAATCACAATACGATACAGAATCCCCGAAAGAACCGCACATGCCAGATTGACCGTCACCCCTGCCGCAGCCACATATATCACGCCTCTGGGAAAATCTCTTAGGTTATGGAAATTCACCGGAACCGGCTTGGCATAGCCGAAAACAAAGGGTGAACCGCTTACTTTAAGCAGCAGCGGCAGGAGGAAAGAGCCGAAAAAATCAAGGTGTCTGATCGGATTCAATGTGAGACGGCCTGCCCTCATGGCCGTAGGGTCCCCCATGCGGAATGCCATATAACCGTGCGCTGCCTCATGGACGGTAACAGCAAAGACCATCGGGACGATCATCAATATAAAGTTGCTGATATTATGAAACATAGTTGCGTATAAAATTCAGTTCGTCGTTGCGTGTTTTCAAAAGTCCGTTTAATTTCGCATCCAAAACAGCGTCTAATATTTCCCGATAAACCGGACCCGGTTCAAGCCCCATTTTCTTTAAATCCTTTCCTGTCACCGAGGCTTCCGTGTCGCGGAGATGGGTAAAATAATGCGATATGGATTTTTTCACTTTTTCATGTCCGGAGACCGCCATCATATACAGCAGCAGTTCTGTTTTGAAAACAGAAAGGTCTTTGTACAAAACGCTGTTTTTTACCGGCAGATTCTGTCTTAGCCTGAAAACTGCCTGATCTGCCTCGAAGCGTTCTTTGCAGAACATGGCGCGGTGCCGCGGGGGAAGTTCGAGCCGCGTGCAGATTTCCCCGGATGTCCTTTCATCAGTGTGTCCGGTCAGCACGAGAAAATAAACCGCCCATTTCATGTAAATATCCTCGAGAAAAAGAAGGTCATGCCATGACAGCACCTTTCGGACCGAATTGAACGATGTCATAAGTTTCCGGCTCAGGACAATGGAAGGATGAATCACTTTCAGCAGATCGTAATCATTAAGCCGCATGATCGCGGGCGCGGGATTTTCTTCTTCAAGAATCTGGCGCAGTTCCCCGAACACCCGCCTTCCGCTCAACTGCTTTAAAAAATCCATTTTCACCGCATTTTTAATCAGCCCTTCGGTCAGTTTTCCTATGGAAAAACCGAAACGCTGTTCAAAACGGATAGCTCGGAATATCCGCGTGGGGTCTTCGACAAAACTCAGATTGTGAAGCACGCGGACTGCTTTTTCCTTAATATCTTTCTGCGCGGCAAAAAAATCAATCAATGTGCCGAAGCGGTTAGGATTAAGCTGGATTGCAAGGGTATTGATTGTAAAATCCCTGCGGAACATGTCCAATTTGACGGAACTCATTTCCACTGTCGGGAGATCCGCGGGAAATCGGTAATATTCCATGCGTGCCGAAGCCACGTCTATTTTGAATCCGTCCGGAAAAATAATCACCGCGGTGCCGAATTTGCCGTAAGCGTGAACCCGCGCATGGTTCATCTCCGCGTATTTTCTGGCAAACTGAATTCCGTCGCCTTCTATAACAATATCCATGTCTTCGTTGGCTCTGTACAGAAACAGGTCCCGCACAAATCCGCCCACCACATAAGCCTCATATCCGAGCATCCCCGCTATTTCGCCGATATTTTTCAGGATATCGAAACTCCGCTGGGGCAGACGTTCTTTCATGAATCTGAGGATATTCCGGGTCCGCGCATTGACAGAAAGCGGATCAGGCTGGTTTCTGCCTGTGTATCCGGATTCCTGAACCAGCGTATTCAGAAGATCGGTACGAGTAATCACACCGATGACCATTCCCTTATCCAGCACCGGCAGGACGCGCTGTTTGTTTCCGATGATCTTTTCCTGAATCTCCTGAAGTTCGGCATCGGGACCCGCTAATCCCGGCTCGATTGCCATATATTCCTGAACCGCGACATGATCCAGCCGGTGGAAAAGAGCTTTTTCGATGACCTGACGGGTGATATAGCCCAGCAGTCTGTCTTTTTCCAGCTCATCTTTTTCCGTGACCAGCAGCGCGTTGATGTTGTAGCGCGTGAGGAGATCATTTGCCTCTTTGCAGGAAACATCGGGTCTGACCGTAATTGCAGGCGATGACATCAGGTCTTTGGCTCTCTTGCTGGAACGGATTTTTTCCTGAAGGATTTTAAGAAGCTGCTGTTCGGTCTGAACCAATGTTTTTTCTTTGATGGTCGCGGAAGCTGCGAACGCGTGACCGCCTCCTCCGAGCAGGGTGACAATCGCTCCCGCATCCACGTCCGAGGTCCGGCTGCGTGCCACCAGATAAATTTTGTTTCCCATGCAGGCAAGCGCGAAAATAGCGGTCAGATTTTCCATCCGGACCATCTTATGAACCAGAAATGCGAAATCCGGCACATAATTTTCGGTGACAACGCTTGTAACCATCACCTGAACGCCGTTGATATTGTAGCGCGCCCCGGCCTGAATCATATCGTTTAAAAGCGCGACCTGATCCGGATTGATCTCCCTTGAAATCAGATTGGAGATAATATCTAAATTTGCGCCTTTGGAAAGCAGAAAAGCCGCGGCTTCAAAATCTTTCTCGGTTGTGGATGAGAAAGTGAACGAACCCGTATCCTCGTAAATCCCCAGACACAGAATAGTTGCCTCATCCGGAGAAATTTCAACAGCTTTTTCTTTTATGATCGCAACAAGAATGCTTACGGACGCGCCTGTGGAATCAATCACCTCATAATTTCCGCGTATATCGTCTTCCGACACGGGATGATGATCGTAAATATGAATTTCCACATCCGGACTGTTCAAAAGAGATGAAAAAGGTCCGATGCGTCCGGGCTGCCGGGTATCCACGAGAACCATCCGTTTTATCAGCGAAAAATCAATATCATTCATATCTGCCATATTGAACAGATAGACCATGGACTGGATAAAAAAATTTCTGAGGTTTTTTTCGTGAGACCCCGGAAATACAACCAGAGAGTCCGGATAAAGTTTATGCGCTGCCAGCATGGATGCCATCGCGTCAAAATCGGCATTCACATGGGTGGTTATGACGGTAAGGTCTTTTTTTTCAAAACACAACAGGCTGTTTCCCTTTCAGGCCGAACAGACAGGAGGAGTGCAAAAATTCCTTTTTTGCATACGGGAGGAGTGCAGAAATGAAATTTTTGCGTCACTGTCCGAAACTTTTTACTATACACATCCGGTCTGCAAAAAACAAGAAAAATTTGCAAAAAGAATCTGTCATCTCATGTTACGCAGTCAGTGCGTTATTCTTTCCACCGTCACAATTTGCACTTTCCCAAATTTCCGTAAAACGATTTTGCAAATCGTTTTATCGGCAAAACGGTTTGCGTCTATTTTAAGTTTTTGGCGTTTTACAAAAGCGCAGATTATGCCGGTGGGCAGTATAATCCCCCTTTTTTTTAAAGGGGGAAACCGTC
>DYRK01000594.1 GCA_020718785.1 Desulfatirhabdium butyrativorans
ACGCCGCCGGCGTACCCCTACAGGAGACAAAACATGATCAGTCTTTACAAAGTATCTTACAAAAATCTGCTCCGAAAAAAAACTCGGAGCATCCTTACGATTGTCGGAATTGCCCTTTCCGCATGGGTTCTGGCAAGTCTGATGGGCTTCAATCAGGGTTATGAAGCCTCTCTGAACAGAGATATTGACAACATGGGCTTTCAGGTGATGCTGATGGCAAAAGGCTGTCCCTATGAGGCGGCAACCCTTATGCTCAAAGGCGGAACCGGCTTGAGATATCTGAAGCAGTCTGTTGCCGATTCTATTCTTTCAGAGGCAGAAGTCGAAAAAATAACGCCTATGCTCATGCAGGCTGTGTTTGATCCCAATAAGGGAGAAAGCGGGGGTATCTCCGCATATCTCGGTGTTGATCCCGCTACGTTCCCGCAAATGAAAACTTTTCTGGAATTCAGGCAGGGCAAGTGGTTTACGAATCCCGATGCCTTTGAAGCCGTGATGGGATATGAGGCAGCAGAACTCGAACAGCGGGAAGTCGGAGACAAACTGCTGATACCTGAAAAGGAAATTGAATTGACCGTTGTAGGCGTCCTGAAGCGTACCGGCACTCAGGATGACGGAACCATCTTTCTGCCGATCAACACGGTACAGAAAATATTCGGCAAGCAGGGAGAAATTACGAGCATCGGCATCAAGGTCAAAAAAGAAGCAGATATGGCAAAGTTCGAAGAAAGACTCTACAATATCCCCGATGTGCAGGTAGTTTCACTCGCTCAGGTCAAACAGACCATTATGAATTTAGTGTCAACCGCAAAAGTCATGGTATTTTCAATCGCAATTATTGCCGTGCTGATCGCAATGGTGGGCGTAATAAACACGATTCTGATGTCTGTTTTTGAGCGGTTTCAGGAAATCGGCATTCTGAAAAGCATCGGGGCAATGCCGGGAGACATTTTCAAACTGATATGGATAGAAACACTTATTTTATGCTTTCTCGGCGGCGTTGTGGGAAGCACAATGGCATTCGGGCTTTCCAAGCTGACAGAAGTTCTGATCCGTAATTTGCTGCCATATTCGCCTACCGGTTCCCTGATACAGTTGGACATAAAATTGGTTATTACCACTCTGATTGCCGTATTGATTATCGGATTGGTAAGCGGAATTTATCCCGCATGGCGTGCAGCCAGTATCAGGCCGCTGGAATCTATCCGAAGCGAAGCGAATTAGGATCGTACACGCAGTACCGCTGTCATTCCCGCGAAAGCGGGAATCGTTTTACAGTAAAACGCCCATGCTTAAAATAGACCAAATCGTTTGTGCATATTAAATTAAATTCAGAAAGGAGGCAGTATGAAATTCCCTATGGTGATAGCGGTATTGACAGCGCTGCTGTTTTCCGGCAATAACGGAGTGTGTCAGGAAAGCGCGCCGGCTCTGAAAGACAATACTTTTGTCATGGCATTTACCAGACCGGGAACTACCCATTCCGGAAAATGGCAACGATTGATTTACACAGAGATTTTCAGACGCCTCGGTGTAAAAGCCGAGTTCAGAGATTATCCGTCCAAACGGGCAAGCGTGGAATCAGACGCCGGAAATATTGACGGCGATGCTGTAAGACCCTATCAATACGCTGCCGAACATCCGAATCTGATAAGAGTTGAAGAAAATCTTTTTTCCATGAATTTTTCTGCCTTTACAGCAAAAGATTCCATACCGCCGCTGAAAGGATGGGACAGTCTCAGGGGAACAAATTACAGGGTTGAATACCGTCGAGGAGTCACAATATGTGAAAGTAATCTGTCCAAAGTTGTAAGGAGAGAAAATCTCTCAGATGTAACAGAGCCGGAGCAGGATACAGTTTACAGGCTAATCAAAAAAAATTAGAAGGGGCACAGCATCCTGACAGAGATGCTCAGTTTGTCTATATCAATATGCAGGTTAAAAAATTTCTGGAAAAACGATTGCCTGTAATTTCAGTTGATACTAAAAAGAAAGAATTAGCAGGACAATATAAAAACAATGGCCGTGAATGGCGTCCAAAAGGGCAACCGGAAGAAGTCAACGTTTATGATTTTATTAACGCAGCAACCGGAAAAGCTATTCCATATAGCATTTATGATGTAGGACAAAACTTCGGATGGGTTAATGCAGGGTGTGATCATGATACCGCAAGTTTTGCTGTTCAAAGCATACGCCGCCGGTGGCGGGGGATGGGCTCAAAGGTTTATCCCGATGCCGATCAGTTGTTGATCTCAGCCGATGGAGGAGGCAGCAATGGTTCTCGGATAAGATTATGGAAATTTGAACTTCAGGGCTTTGCTCAGGAAACGGGGTTGAAACTTACGATTTGTCATTTGCCGCCAGGAACAAGCAAATGGAATAAAATTGAGCATCGGCTGTTTTCTCATATCAGTATGAATTGGAGGGGACGACCACTTGTAAGTCATGAAGTCGTTGTTCAGCTTATTAGCGCAACTGCAACTCGGGAAGGATTAAAAGTATTCGCTGAATCGGATAAGGCGGAATATCCGCTTAAAATAAAAATCACGGATGAACAGATGTCAAAAATTAATATAAAACAACATGAGTTTCAAGGTAAATGGAACTATACTATTGCACCGAAGTCAGAATGATTAAATGTAAATGTTATTTTTTGACAGACCCTAAGTATATCATTACTTTTTATGGTTGTGAAAATGGAAAAAAATGTGATGATATACAGTTTAATACATCGTGGAGCGGAAAAAAAGTGTTGATGAACGATATCAATAACTGGAATCGTGATAAAAGGTTTGGTAAAGCATATTTAGACACGGACGGTGATCCTGTGTTGCAGATGTCGGTTAATATCGACTTCGGTGTGACAGAAAAGAATCTTGAGGATGCTTTCGATTGGTGGAGTAAGGCGATGAGTAGTTTTAAGAAAGATGTGTTAAAAGAATAAGCACGAGGGAAGAGTAGCATCGGGAGTAACAACACCTGCAATCAAATAACGGTATGCAATACACATGGCATGAACTCAAGCGGCAAAAAAATCTGAAAAAATGGGGGTTGGATTTTGAAGAGGCTAAAAAAGTCTTTGCGGGTCCGACCTTCACTTTTGAAGATAACCGCATGGACTACGGCGAGCAGAGATGGGTTACGCTCGGACTGCTGGGGGACAGGGTTGTGGTGGTTGTGCATACCGAAACCGATGAGGAAATCCGTATCATTTCAATGCGGAAGGCGGTTAAGAATGAACAAATCTTATTCTTCAGAAATATCTGACAGTTATGATGACTATCCCGAAGTAACACAGAATGATATAGACCGTGCTGTATTCCGTATAGGACTGAAACCCGTCTCATCACACAAACAGCAGATCAGCATTCTTCTGGATGTCAGTCTTATAGAATATTTCAAAGCCAGAGCAGGAGAATCCGACTATCAGCAGTTAATCAACGATACTCTGCGGCGAGCTTTGGAATATGAAAATCTGGAATATACTCTGCGGCGTGTAATCCGTGAAGAATTGCATCATAGATAAAACCCTAACCAGTGGGTCGAGTGGACGGGGCGGATAAGCCGCCCCGCCACTCACCCTTGTCGTTAGGCTTCTGTGGTGACAGTCTTTAAGATTGTAAGGAGAAATTAATGAAAAA
>DYRK01000595.1 GCA_020718785.1 Desulfatirhabdium butyrativorans
TTTCCCGGATTTATTGCCAACCGCATTCTGCTGCCCATGATAAATGAGGCAGTTTACTGCCTGTATCACAGCGTCGGCACACCCGAAGCCATTGACACGGTTATGAAACTCGGCATGAATCACCCCATGGGTCCGCTCGCTCTTGCCGACCTGATCGGACTTGATACCTGCCTTGCCATCATGGAAACCCTTTACAACGGCTTCAAAGATTCGAAATACCGTCCCTGCCCGCTTCTGAGAAAATATGTGGAAGCAGGCTGGCTCGGGAGAAAAACGGGACGAGGCTTTTACGAATACAAATAAATCATAGGACTTACGCACTTGAATTTATTAATTGGCGTTTATCAGCGTCCATTAGCGGTTAAAAATCATGCAACTGCGTAACTCCTAAAATCAATTGAAAAGTGAGAAGTAAGAATAATTTTCACTCTTCAATTCCAAAGGAGGGCATTATGCCTGCAAAGAAAAAAACGGATACGGCTCCGGCGAAAACGGATAAGACTCCGGCAAAAAAAGTGTCTGCCAAGAAAAAAGCAGAAACTGTGCCTGTGGAGAATGAATCGGAAAATGTGTTTTCAATAGGAAAAAGGATCAAAAAAGTCCGGTCGGAAAAGAATCTGACGCTGGATCAGGTAGCGAATCAGACCGGTTTTTCTACCGACTATCTGAAAGAAGTGGAAACCGGTAAAGTCATACCGCCGGTCGGTACGCTGCTGCAGATTGCAAGGGGCATGGGCATAGATTCCGGTTTCTTTCTGAAAGAAGAGGAAGGCAAATTGGAAAAGCGGGTCAAGGAATATTCCAAGCGCACGGACAACTACGCCTACACAACGCTGACTCCGGGTGCTGAGAACAAGCACCTGAAGGCTTTCCGCGTAGTCATTGATCCTATGACAGATCATAAAGGCGTCGGGTATCAGCATGAGGGCGAAGAATTTGTCTATGTGATTTCAGGAAAAGTCGAGATCATTGTCGGAGAGAATGTCAACGCGCTGGAAAAAGAGGATTGCCTTCATTTCAATTCGGGGATAAAGCACAATCTCAGGAATACCGGCAAGAAAGCCGCAGAACTGCTCGTGATTATTTTCAGTCCTTAACTGTTTCAAGAAAGGCGTCGCCTCCGTGGGGGCGCGGGGTGAGATAAAATGCTTACAGATGAACAACTCATGATCCAGAGCATGGTCAGGGAGTTTTCAAGGAAAGTGGTTGCAGCGACAGCCGCGGAGCGCGACCAGACCAAAGAATTCCCTGCCGACAATTTCAAGAAAATGGGGGAACTGGGACTCATGGGCATGATGGTCCCGACCGAATACGGCGGTGAAGGAACCGACACCGTAAGCTATGTGCTTGCGCTTTCCGAAATCGCTTATTCCTGCGCGTCGACTGCGGTAGTGATGTCCGTGCATAACTCCATTGTCTGTGAAAGCCTTGTGAAATTCGGAACCGAGGAGCAGAAGAAAAAATATCTGCCGCGGCTCTCCTCTGCGGAATGGATCGGAGCCTTTGCTCTGACCGAACCTCAGGCCGGTTCCGATCCTGTGTCTCAGATGACTGCAGCCGAGCGGGACGGAAAGTATTACGTGATAAACGGCAACAAACGCTTTATCACTTCCGGAAAAAACGGCGGTCTTATCATAATCACGGCAAAAACAGATGAAAGCGAACGGCATAAAGGCATCAGTGCATTTCTTGTGGAAAACGGAACCCCCGGACTTATTGTCGGAAGAGAGGAAGATAAAATGGGGCTCAGGGCTTCGGATACCACAGACCTGATATTCGAGAACTGCCGTGTGCCTGCTGAAAATATGCTGGGAAAAGAAGGCGAGGGATTCAAGATTGCAATGACTGCGCTGGACTGCGGACGTATCGGCATAGCGGCACAGTCGGTCGGCGTGGCTCAGGCTGCTCTGGATGCTGCTGTGAAATACAGCAAAGACCGCGAACAGTTCGGTCAGAACATCTGCAAATTTCAGGGAATCCGCTGGACAATTGCAGAGATGGCTACCGAAATCGAAGCCGCGAGACAGCTCATGTTTTCTGCTGCGCGCATGAAAGACAAAGGCGAGAAATTTACACAGCAGGCATCCATGGCAAAGCTTTTTGCTTCGGAAATGGTCAACCGGATTGTGGGCAAAGCCCTTCAGCTGCACGGCGGATACGGTTTCACCAAAGATTATCCTGTTGAACGCATGTACCGCGATGCCCGGGTGTTTACAATTTACGAAGGCACTTCCGAAATTCAGCGGATTGTCATTTCCGACCATGTAATCAAAGATAAACGGCAATCCTGACAAAAAAAGGGGTTAAGGCTGAGTCCTTAACCCTTTTTTTTATCCTCTCACGCAGTTCTCGCCGGATTGAAAAAATCATTGACAAGATCATCACCATTCAGTTACATTGTAGCTACAACATAATCATTTGCAAATCATGCAGGCGAACCTGCACTCCGGAGTGCAAACCTATCTTATTAAAATAGGCCTTTTTTGCACACTCAGGCAAACCCTGCACTCCGGAGTGCAAACCTATCTTATTAAAATAGGCCTTTTTTGCACATGCAGTTGCACCGCTTAAACAGATAAGGAGGCTCAAACTATGGCAGGAATACCGGACAAAATTCTGACGTGGCAGATGGTTCAGCCCGCGTCGAAAAACAAGGATACCGGCGAAAAAATTCCGGGCAAACTTGAGAAAAAAGAAATTCCCGTACCGGAATTGAAAGCCGGCGAAGTTTTAGTAAAAATCGCAGGCTGCGGGGTATGTCACACAGATTTGGGATATTTTTACGGCGGCGTTCCTACAGTCTGCAAGCCGCCCCTGACGCTGGGGCATGAAATATCGGGAACCGTAGCGGCAGGCGATGAAAAATGGATCGGAAAAGAAGTGCTGATTCCTGCGGTCATGCCCTGCCGCCAGTGCTATCTCTGCAAAACCCGCCGGGGCAACCGCTGTCTGGATCAGAAAATGCCGGGCAACAGCATCGGTATTTACGGCGGATTTTCCAGCCATATTCCCGTACCGGCAATTGATCTGTGCGAGATAAAAAACCGGGGGAATATGCCTCTGGAACATCTTGCAGTTGTAGCTGACGCCGCGACCACGCCTTTTCAGGCTGCCAAAAGAGCCTCCCTTGAAACCGGAGACAATGTGATTGTGATCGGCGTGGGCGGCGTGGGGCAGTACATGGTTCAGGAGGCAAAAGCACTGGGCGCGGGAACGGTCATTGCTGTTGATATTGATGAGACAAGATTGCAGAAAATGCTTTCTTTCGGCGCGGATTTCGTGATTAACTCACTAGGAAAAGGGCTGAAAGAGATATCGGATGAAGTCAAAAATATCCGAAAAAAAAGAGACCTTCCGGCATTCGGGTGGAAAATATTCGAAGCCACGGGAACCAAACCGGGACAGGAAATTGCTCTGAATCTGCTCGGTTTTACGGGAAAGCTGATTATCGTGGGATTCGGTATGCAGAAGGTTGAATATTCCATCAGTCGGCTCATGGCATTTGATGCGGAGATTATCGGCACTTGGGGATGTCTGCCGGAATATTATCCCGCGGTGATGGATATGGTGCTTTCCGGGAAAATTGCTGTGGAGCCTTTTGTGCAGACCCGCCCCATGAGCAGCATTGCGGAAGC
>DYRK01000596.1 GCA_020718785.1 Desulfatirhabdium butyrativorans
CAGGGCAGAGTGGCTGCCCAGACCATTCAGAAACTGGGATTCAAAAAAGTGGCGATTCTCCATGACAATACCACCTATTCCAAAGGACTTGCCGATGAAGCCAAGCCGCTTCTGGAAAAAGGCGGAGTAAACATTGTGTTTTATGATGCCCTGACTCCCGGGGAACGCGATTACAATGCCATCCTGACCAAACTGAAAGCTGCGAATCCCGAAGCGGTTTTCTTTACCGGATATTATCCGGAGGCAGGACTTCTCCTTCGCCAGAAAAAAGAAATGGGCTGGGGAGTGCCGTTTATCGGCGGGGATGCCATCAACAATCCGGATTTGGTCAAAATCGCGGGAAAAGATTCTGCCGAAGGATTTTATTTTGTCAGTTCGCCTCTTCCCAAAGATCTGCCGGAAGCCGCGGCTTTTCTTGAGAGTTTCAAGAAAAAATACGGCAATGCGCCCAATTCCATTTACTCTGTGCTTGCCGGAGACGGTTTCCGCGTGGTCATGGAAGCGCTCAAAGCCGCGGGCGCTGCCGATGCTCAGAAAGCCGCGGATTATCTGCATAGCAAGCTCAAAGATTTTCCGGGTCTGACCGGCAAACTCTCCTTTAATGAAAAAGGGGACCGGGTCGGCGATGTGTATCGGGTTTACAAAGTGGATGCGGAAGGCAATTTTATCCTTCAGCCCTAACTCCTCCATTTTATGAAAAAATGGACTCATAGGGGCAGTCCGGCGGACTGCCCCTATCCGAAATCCGATACATAATTTTAAACGATGCACTGGTTGAAAAGAGGTGATCGGTGATGATCTTGATGTTCTCACAGCAAAGGAGATAACTATGCAGGCTGCTTTACAAATACAGACAAAGGTATTGAAAGGCGGAAGGATTGAGGTTGTCGCGCCTCAGTTTTCTATCGGAGAACTCGTGAATATTATCATCCTCCCTTTGGCGGATACGGAATTTTCAGGGGAGCGTCGCTCTGTATTGGAAATTTCAGATGAAGTGAACGGTCATCATGCTTTTCGCAATGCGGAAGATGCTGACCGTTATCTTGCAGAGGAGCGATCTTTATGGGAACGCTGAATCTGCCCGAATCAGGATCGGTATATGTTGATACGAATGTGATTATTTACACCGTTGAAAAAATTGATCCGTATCGGACAATTCTGCAAGTGTTGTGGCAGGCATCTCGAAAAGGACAATTCAAAATAGTGAGCAGTGAACTGGCTATTCTGGAAACACTGGTAAAACCCCGTAAGGAAAACAACAGCGTGTTGGAATCCGCATTTCGGCAGGTATTGTTTGCTTCGCATGAATTGCAGCTTGTTCCTGTCAGTGCATCAATTTTGGATATGGCCGCATCTTTACGGGCGAATTTTGGGGTCAAACCGCCTGACGCCATACATGCGGCGACTGCTATTTCCTTATCCTGCAAGCTTTTTGTAACAAATGATCCGTTTTTCAAACGCATCGGCGGATTACAGACAGCAGTTTTAAGTGATGTTCTATGAGACAGTCTGAACTATGATTCACAGAATCAACAGATTAGCAGGAGAATTTAAGGAGGATATTGTGAAAAGAACTATAGCGGCGGCTTTTATATGCCTTATGTCGGTTATGATTGCTCCTTTGACGGCGCATTCAAGCTGGAGCAATCTTTCGATGAGCGGCAATGTTGCGTACAAAGTCAGCGGGGATGAGGTTACTTTATGGGTTGAAAGAATAGAAAATTTCAACTGGTTCTTTACTTCAGGAAGTTTGACGTTGACGCTATGGGCAACCGAAGAACCGTATTTTTCCGCTGGTAAAGGCTATAAATTGGCCACTTATCAGATTGGCACGCTCAATGCTTGGACTCACACTAACCTTGAAGTTACGACGAAATTCAGCCCCCCCCCCCGGATCTTATTTTATCACAGTGGTTCTGACAGAGTGGTACAACGGGGCTGATACTTTTGGGGCTTATGTATCTCTTGGTAATGAGACATTTGAAGAAGAAGTGAAAGTGACTGATCTTTGGACTGACGCTTATATCTCATCGCCTGCATGGAATAGAACCATTAATGAGGGTGAATCCCTTGATTTTCAAGGACTTGTGACGAGCGGGAATGCGCCCTTCTCTTATTCTTGGGATTTCGGCGGCGGAGCGCAGAATACCTACGTTGAGGACCCCGGATGGATAACTTTCCAGCGGGCGGGCGTCTATACAGTCACCTTCAAGGTAAACGATGCGGACGGTGATACGGACAGCATGTCAGTGCAGATCACGGTAAAAAAGCCGATCAGCGGTTATATGATTACATCGGATCTGTGGATAGCGGCAGTCATCAATACGGTTGAAAAAGGCCGTATCGATGCTGTATGGAAAAAGGGCGGCGAAGATTGGACTGCGGCAGGAGACAATGTGATCTGGGGATATTTCTATGCCAGCCCCACGCAAGTCAGTTGGGGAAGCGCACAAAATCCGGATCTGTTTGTGAAAATCTGGTTCGACCGCAACGGCCGCGTGGATGTCAACTTTTTTCATGTGTCGGTTCCGGATATCGATGTGTATTCCGACTTTTTCTCCGACGACACGCCGGAACAGAAAGGCACGACAACTTTGAGTACCCGCTATATCCGGCAGTATT
Organism: Desulfatirhabdium butyrativorans; assembly: GCA_020718785.1. Taxonomy (GTDB): domain Bacteria; phylum Desulfobacterota; class Desulfobacteria; order Desulfobacterales; family DYRK01; genus DYRK01. The sequence continues at coordinate 2,623 of DYRK01000596.1, forward strand.
ATAATGACTACGACAGACCCTACGGCTATGTTGACGGTATGGATGAAAATACCGAGGACGGTATTTCCGGATATGTGGCAAACGGCAATCCCGACGGATTTGTTATCGAAGACCTTGGTATCAGAATCGGAGCGATTATCAGAAGTATTGAAAAAGGGGAGATTGATGCGCTCTGGCGTCAAGGCGGAGTCAGCACCACTACTGGCGGACATCAGGTAGCATGGGGCATTTTCTATGCTGATCCCTATATAGTCAACTGGGGAAGTGAGCAGAATCCCGATATGTTCGTCAAAATCTGGTTTGACGCCACCGGGCGCGTAGATGTCAACTTCTTCCATGTCTCTGTTCCTGATATTGAAGTTTACTCCGATTTTCCGAACGACAGAGCCTATGACCGGGAAGGATGTGCGACCATAACTGACAGATATGTCCGTTATGTTTACTATCGGAAGTAAGATACGGAAGTAAGATACGGTATTCACTGGCCTGATATTGATGAAGACATCAGCGCAGAGGGAATGCTGCACGGCATTCCGGCACAGATTCCCAAACTGAAAGCAGCCTGAAATCCCTTAGTTGCCGGAGCGGGCTAAGTGTCAAATGTTTTCCTAAATTGAAAAATGAAACGTGAGCGATCACGTTTCACTTTTAAAACAAAGCTTGTTTTACCGAGCCATGCTTATCAGTAAAGACGGGCAAATCGGGCGGTATCCGAATCTCAAATACGCATGGGCATGACAGAGGAGAATGTTTCCGAATGCAGAATAATGTGGGACAAAATATAGCCAAGCCCGAAGCGGTTTATACTGACGATATTTTTTTATCAAAAATAGAAAAACTCAATGCCTCTTTGACCGATTATTTTTCTGACAAGATCATCATTGATGAGAGATTAACACGCAAACTTGTCAGTTTTCAGGCAAATAAAAGCCGTTCCTACTACAGATGGTACAAATACAAAGAAGCATTCTCCGCCGATCTGGTCGAATATCTGTTTAATAACTATAATA
>DYRK01000597.1 GCA_020718785.1 Desulfatirhabdium butyrativorans
AAATCGGCGTTGATCTTCGGAACCGTGCGAAAGCTGCGGCTGTCAGCCCTTGAAAGTCATAAATCCCCGGCGGCAAAGATAAGGAGCAAAGGCTCTGTTTGAAAAAGCCGTGCAGGATTTTCCTGAAAATGAAAAAATAAAAAAGGCAGCAAAACAATTTTTGCCATAAAAAAATATAAATATATCAGATAATAAGGATAGATATATGAGAAAATATATGGAAATTTCAGCAGCCGGTGATATAATTATCTCTGAGGCTATACTGAAGAAAGCCGGACTGAACGGATATCTGCAAATTCTTATCGGAGACGGCGAAATTCGGATTCTTTCAAAAAAACAGGATGATGATCCTGAAAAGATACTTGAGGAACTGGCAGGATGTATGGGAGACGAGCCTGCCGAACATTATGATTTCAATCTGAAAACAGAAGGATTCTATGGAATTGGATAAATTGGTAAAAGGTTCTGTTTATGCTGATACGAATATACTGTATATGTATTTGCGCTCGGACCCTGCTCATCTGCCTGTTATCAAATCTTTTCTGAAACGGGCTGTAAAGGGAGATCTGGAAATATATATCGGCATTCCTGTTTTAGATGAACTGTTTTACCGTCTGCTGCCGGCAAAAATAAAGGATGAATCAGGCGCAAACCCTATTAACACATTGAGAAAGAATCCGGCAGGTTCGGTTGCCCTATTCGGAGGTTCAATCGAAACCGTTATTCGGAAACTTCTGCTCTTACCGCATCTCAACCTTACGGGTATCGAACCGGAAGATGCTGATAATTTTTTGAAAAACATAACAACATTTTCTCTTCTGCCGCATGATGCGCTGCATCTTTCTATAATACAGCGGCTGAATATTTCCGACATAGCCTCTGATGACAGAGATTTTGACCGTATTGAATGGCTGAATCGTCATTGGGTAATCAATCCGCCTGAAAAATGAAATTCAGTCGCCCCGAAGCCGCCGTCCACCTCGGCAAAGTCATCCGGATTAGCGGAAACAAAGGCGAAACAGATAAGGAAAAAAGCGATCTGGGACAGCAGCTTATCAGGGCGCACAGGCTCGCGGAACTGGGTGAAATGTCCGCGGGATTTGCCCATGAAATCAACAATCCGCTCCAGATCATAAAAAGCGAGCATTCCCTGATTGAGATGATTCTGGATGAACTGAAAAAAGAAGGGCAGTTGAAGGAGTCGGAATCTTTGAAAGACATAAACGATTCCATGAATCAGATACGGCTTCAGGTTGACCGGTGCGCCAAGATCACACAGTCCATTCTCAAATTCGGCAGACAGAGCGAAGCCACGCCTCAGGACCTCGATCTCAGAGTATTTATTCCGGATATTACTGCAATGATATCGAAAAAAGCAAGTGTCAGCGGGATAAATCTGAAGCAGGAAATTTCGCAGGATACTCCGCAGATTCACAGCGACCCCGGACAGCTTCAGCAGGTTCTGCTGAATCTTTTCAACAATGCCATTGATGCCATCGTGGAAAGACACGGCGTGAACGGCGGGCAACTGATTATCCGGTCAGGTCCGGATGAATTCGGGAAAGTCACGGTTTCGGTCACAGACAACGGCAGCGGCATCAGCCTTGAGAATCAGAAAAAAATATTCTCGCCCTTCTTCACGACCAAACCTGTGGGAAAAGGAACAGGACTGGGGCTTTCGGTGTGCTACGGCATTATAGACAGCATGGGCGGCACCATGGAAGTCAGCAGCGAAAAAGGCATCGGAACCACGTTTACGGTACGGCTGCCCGCGGCGCGATAAGTGAGAAATGAGAAGTGAGAAGTGAGAAGTGAAGAGTGAGAAGTGAAGAGTATATATTTCTCACTTCTCACTTCACATAATAAAGGAGGATAGTATTATGGATAAAATGAAACTTATGTTGGTGGATGATGAAGAAAGATACCTTTCCACAACACAGAAACTGCTGCTGAGGAAAGGATATGATGTCCAGACCGCGTCGAGCGGGGCAGAAGCATTGGAAAAAATGAAAACCCACAATAGCCATGTAGTGGTTCTGGATGTCAAAATGCCGGGCATGGACGGCATTACTGCCCTGAAAGAGATCAAACGGCAGTTTCCGCTGGCAGAGGTTATCATGCTGACGGGCCATGCCACCGTGGAATCCGCGGTTGACGGTCTGAAAGCCGGCGCCACTGATTATCTGATGAAGCCTGCGGATATAGATGACCTTATTGCAAAAGCCGAGGAAGCGTTTGAGAAACGGCAGCGTCTTGAAGAAAAAATTCGTACAGCCCAGAGCCGGAAAACGATGAAATCTCCGAAGGATACAGGCAGTGAGGAATGAAATCCGAGAATTCAGGAATCGGATTCCTGAATTCCCGATATTTTACAGGCAGCCGTACAGGAGACAATGATGGAAAAAATAAAACTGCTGTTGGTGGATGATGAGGAGCAGTTCTGCAAAACGACATCCAAAATACTCAGCAAAAGAGGCTATGAGGTTACGACTGCCGGTACCGGCGAGGAAGCTGTTGATATTTTGAAACAGAAAGCGCAGGATGTGGTGATTCTGGACATAAAAATGCCGGGCATGGACGGTCATAAGACATTGAACGAGATCAGAAAAATCTGTCCGGAAACCAAGGTGATCATTCTGACAGGACACGGAGGACCGGACTCGGCATACTCCTCATCGGAACTCGGGGCCTATGACTACCTGACCAAACCTTGCGATATTGATCTGATGTCCTCGAAAATCCGCAGAGCATATTCCGCGGCGCGTACACAGGGAGATGTGAAAAAAGAAAGACTCGCCGGCGATGTTATGATCCGTATTGATGACTGCATCTCAGTCACTGAAGATAAAACCGTCAGAGAGGCAATTCAGCATATCATGCGCTCTTTTGAAGGATCAGGTTCCGGTCACCTCCCGATTCCGGTTTTTGACAAAAATAACAGAGAACTGACAGGGATTCTGAGTATTCATGACCTGATCCGCGCCCTGAGACCCGCCTATCTCTCCGCACCCAAACCTTCCATAGCTGACAGCGCCCGGTATTCTGCCCTGTTCTGGACCGGCCTTTTCACTGCCCGGACTCAGTCGCTGGCAAACAAAAAAGTAGGAGAAGTCATATCCTCAGACGCACCGCCAATGGCGGATGAGAGTACAAGTCTCATGGAAGTGGCAAACCTCATGCAGACACATGGTTCCAGCCGCGTTGTCATCACCGGCATGGGAAAAATAATCGGTGTGGTGAGAGAGCGGGAACTTTTCTTCGAGATGGCAGAACTCATCTCTTGACGGTCTCTCACTTTTTTTATTATATGCAGAAGTTACGCATTTGCATGATTTTTTAACCGCTAATGGACGCCAATAAACGCCAATCAATCGGGAAAATAAATTCGAGTGCGTAAGTCCTGATATGGAAAATGGGCGAAGACTATTTTTCTCGCCCTTTACCGCAAAAAATTTTATCATCCCTGCCTGATCCCGGAATTTTCCAGGGGAAAGCGGAGTCGGCATGAATCTTGCGTTTTTTGCATAACATCTGAAATTGTATGCCAGTCAAAAAAACTGCATATCACCTAAATTGAGCGATTTTTTTTTAATAAGAAAAAAAACCGGTCTGTACGGCTGAAATTGCAGT
>DYRK01000598.1 GCA_020718785.1 Desulfatirhabdium butyrativorans
TTGCCGGTGATAAAACAACCGATATTCTGCTGGATTACGGCTACTATATTTCAATCATGACCCGCTGATTTCCGTGATTATAAAAAAATCAGCGAATTAAAAATCTCAGTTGACATCCGGAAACACTGATGTTATTTTCGACTTTCATTTAAAACGATTTGCAAAATCGTTTTACTGGATACGGAAAGAGTTTCTTATACGGAACTGTATGCAAAAAAATGTAAACCGATAAATCCTGTCATGTTCGGCAGCATGAGGGGATTTTCTGTTTTTACCCCCCACCCCGTCAAATTAATTCTGAAAAATCAGATGGTTGCCAAAGTTATCAACGCCGATTGTTCTCCTATTGACACTTTGTTTTTATCCTGCCAATGATAGGCATATTTGCGTTTTATCCCGGTGATGACAGTTTCCCGAATGTGCAGTATTGAACCGTCTGTAAATTCAATGGCTGCCCGAAACCTCGATGAACTGCCGGCCTGTTCAAACTGACTGATTTGATAGGATGAAATAATATCTTCATATTGTTTTATAATTTTATGAAATTCTAAGCTCATCCGCTTTTTTCTCCCACCATTTCAGAGCATTGAACGCAAACTCCCAATCATCGAGGTCTTCTTCTCTTTCAAAATCTTCTTCTTCCTTTATCTGTCTCAGAGAAGATTCGAATATTTCCAGTTTCATCAAATGTTTATGCTCAAAAAAATCACATTCTGATCTGTACTGTTCTATTTTCGACAATGCGATCATCAGGGCGCAATCCTGAATAAACCTGTCAGGAAAGCCATAACCTTCTTTGAAAAGAATTTCTTTTGCAGTGTCTAATGTATCCATGATTTATCTCCTTGTTTACTGAATGGGAAACCCGCCATGCACCTCAATCACTTCGTCAATTTCCTGCATGATGCGGATAGTCTCGTTCAGCGCAGCGACAATCCTGTGGTAGTGCCGGACATCTTCGGCGGAGAGGCTGCGCCCGGCTTGTTTCCGGTCGTAAAGCCATTTGTGGCAGACCTGATAACCCCCGATATGAAAATGCCAGACCGCTTCGGGAATGCCGTCAAAGTATTGGGTTTTGTTGATGTAAAGCCTGCCTTTGCCGTCTTTGATATTTGAAAGGCTTTTGCCTTTTTCGCCGACTTTACTGACCGAGTTGTCCCCGGAAACCGGGAATGTCGTGAGGGATTTGTTTAATTTCTCGGACTCCAGAAGATGCAGTGAAACTAATTCGCTGCCAAGCCGCGACAAGGCTTCAAACAAGTCTCTGCTACGGGTAAAGGGAATGCGGGGGAAATCAATTTTGAGAAATTCAGCGTATCTCCGGCGATATTCCGGGCTGTGAAGAACCGCGTAGATGTAGCCGAGAATCTGTTCGGGTACAGGTTGAAAATCGTAAAGAGAATTTACAAGCTTTTTGAATCCTTGTTCAAAATTGACAGATGTTTCAATTTCAATCTTTTTATCATCAGGATAAAAATAAAGCGGAAACAGATAGTTAATATCGAGAGAGGTAACAGAAGTGGCACCCGCTGTCATTTTATTTGTTATAAAGGCGTATTTCCAACTGTCCGAACTTCTTGAACGCCGAATTGTAATTATTCCGATATTTTTACCGGCAAGCATATTCCTCATGACTTCCTGACGTACCCGTGTGACAACTCTTTTATCATAGACGATAAAGCGGACATCAAACGGTCGGTATAGGATCGGCTGAATTGCTTCTTCTGAAAGATGATGCGATTTTGCTAAATCCATAGTTTCATGCAAGGTGAATCCTATAGTTTTACTATCCTGTCCGGTAACAATTCCCACGCTGTTGCCCGGCATAATATCCGTAACTTTCCGACATTGTTCATACTCTTTCAGCAAACCCCTTTCCTGCGGCATAAAAAGATAAAACGATGACTGCGGATAAATCTGATTCCAATCAACTGAATTTATGTTATTATTCAAGAGAGTTTCATATTTTACATCCCGCAATCTCCAAAAATCTGCATGACTGATTTCTTTCCCGACCTTTTTCTTTAAAAAAAATCCTACTGCCACGCCTTGCTGAATATCAAAGACATTTTCATCTTTTGAACCGTCAGGGCATTTCTCTTTCTTTTTGGCGTTTCCGTGAAGGTCTGCAATATAAATTTTGCTGAAACTTTTCATCAGCGACTGACGCATTCCCCGAAACGTGGGATTGTCAATATATGAATGATTTGTAATAAATCCGAGCAGTCCCGTACCTGTCACCGCCAACTGATACTGTGCATACCGGATAAATTTGACATAATCATCATTCAGCCATTTCGGATTTCTTTCATTAAGACTTTCTCCGTCAACCTCAAAATAGCTGCCTGCGCCGTCTTTCAGATTTTTGCGGAGCAGACTGGAAATCCATTCCCCCTTATTTGCCGAATGCCCTGAATACGGCGGATTCCCGATCACCACCGTTACCGGCACGCTTTGCTTTACCCGATTTGCCGCCATTGCCTCATGCGCCAGCGCAGGCGAGAAATTTTCCAAATAATCCGGCAGCATATCTTTTGCCGGTTCAAGGCTGTCGGTCAGATAAATTCGGATAACTTCATTTTCTGTCATTTTGAACTGATACCCGGTCTCAATCAATTTCAAAGCAATTTTGACATGAGCGACGGAATACGGCGCCATCATCAGTTCAAATCCGTACAGCCGGGGAAGCAGATGTTTCGGCACGTAGTCATTCCAGCATTCCTTCACATTCTCACCCTCGGTTTCCCATTTCTCAGCCATTGTCTTATGAATCAGATCAATGACTTCAACGAGAAAAGTCCCTGTCCCGACCGCGGGATCGAGAATCTGCACAAAAGGCGCATCCTTTGAGATTCGTTCAGGAATCAAAATATCTCGTTCCCAAGCCCCAGCTTGGGAACGCTCTGCCATTTCCCCCCAAGTCGCAGTATCAGCAAGCCCGTATTCCAGCCCGAAATCGTTCTTCAATATCTCATGCACAGATCGGACAATAAACGATACTGCCGGTTTCGGCGTATAGAACGCACCGCGTCTGATCTTTTGCCGAACATCATATTGCTTTAAAAAATCTTCGTAAAAATGAATAACCGGGTCTTCCGAAGGGTTTTTATCCCCGAAATCCAGCAGCACTGCATCTATATCCGTATTCCTAAGCATTTCAACAACATCGTTAATGCCTAATTCATCAAAATCAATCTTCCTTTTTCTTCCGCCGATGGAAAATAACGTAGAAAGCAGTTCTCTTGAAAACAGATTGGTTTCGGGAATCATGTCTTTGAGATTTTCAGCAACTATCTCGCCGGATCTGCGGGAACATCGGGCAGAAAACAAGCCGTAAGCAACAGTCTGGGCAAACATATCGGCAAACCGGTCTTCGCTCAGATCACGGATAAGTATTTCCTGACATGCCTTGAACAACTGCTGCATGAGTCCCTGTCCGGATTCGGACAGAAGCACTCCGTTCACCCGGTTACGGATCCGCGTCGCCAGTTCTGCTAATTTTGCGGCAAGCTTTTTTGATGTGGCGATGACTTCTTTATGTTTAAGCGTGGGCAAATCTCCATGTGATTGTTCACAAAACCGGCGCAACACCATAAAAATTGGGCAGCGGTCTGAGTCCTTAAAC
>DYRK01000066.1:0-2076 GCA_020718785.1 Desulfatirhabdium butyrativorans
CAGCACCGGCGCATCATTGACACCCGTGACCTGTACCGTTACCGAAGCCAGACCGAACAGGGAGTAATTGTCGGAAGCCTGATAATGCGTGGTCATACCGCCGTCGCCGTCCGCAAAGTAGAAGCGGATGGTACGCAGACCCACAGTCGGGTTGTCCGTCTCGGTGTTGTAATAAGCGATGTTCTGAATCAGAGCATCCACCGCAGCGGTTCCCGCGTTCTCATTGAAATCAATCTTGAGCCAGCCTTCTGTTCCGGTATCCATAAAGGGCTGTACAATACCGAACTGCACGCTGTTATAAGCAATGATATCGGAGCCGATCATACTCAGAGCGCCGCCTGCGCTGATTGCCACGCCGAGTTTGTCTTCTCCGGTCACAAAGCCTGTCGCGTCATTCGCGCTGTTAGTGGCACCCGAAATCTGAACATGCAGATATCCGCCGTCGAAATTGATGTAAGGCACGCTTCCGCCGACGCAGGTTGACTCGATATCCACATCACGAATGTAGGCTGTGCTTTCCAGCCGAGCCATAAAATAGCCCGCACTGGCTTCGACATAAATATTGGACTTATTAACATCTACCGGCCAAGTGTTGACACCTGTGTAGTTTGCGAAGTTCTGCAAACCGGTTTGCCAAGTCCTCGAATCGAATGCCGGAGCATCGTTCGTGGGAAGGACATTCACCTGCATATCGTAAGCGATGCTGGAAAGTCCGCCGCTGCCGACCGTGGTATCATCCGTCAACTGGAAGCGCACGGTACGGATACCCGGCATCGGGGAATAGGAATCCCGGTTCGAGTACATGACCTGCTGAATCATCAGCGATACCGCTGTCTCAGTCATCACATCGGCATTTTTACCGACAAAATCTATGGTCAGTTTGCCATAGGACGGTTCCCAGTCCATATCCGCGACATCGTTTGTCCCGTACATGACCCCAGCATCATACACCTGAGTCAGCATTGCATCGGTTCTAAACATCCCATCTGCGGCCGCTGCCAAACTTGTGAAGCCCAGCCAGTCCTCGGCCGAAGATTCGCAGAGTCCTGTAATCTGAAGGGTCAGTCGTCCGCCGCTGAAATTCAGGCTGTCCGGTACGGTCTCGTTTCCTCGGATATTATCCCATCTGTCCGGATCGAACACCGAAGCATTCGAATATTGATCCAGATAAATGGCGTAATCGGAGAAAGTCTTGTTTTCCGAGACTTCAATAAACGTGACATAATCGCCGGCAATATTCGAGATAGAGGGCGCGTCATTGGTGCCGGATACCAGCACGGACATGATATAAGTCTGTGCGGTTGCCGCGGCAAAGAGCGCAGCGCCGTCCGGGAAATTGCCGCCGTTCGTATAAGCATCCGTAGGCGCAAAGCCGCCGAAAGATTTGCCTGTACCGCCGTCGCCGTCAGCCATCATAAAGCGGATGGTGCGGATTCCTTCGAGCGGGTTGCCGGTATTGGCGTTGTAATAGCTGACCACATCCAGCAATGCCTCAACGCTGGTTTCATTGGCATTCTGATTGAAATCAATCTTGAGAATGCCGGTACCCGGATTGAAGGCTCCCGTGCCTATGGTCGTGCCGTTATAGCGGACTTCACTGTTTACATAAGTGATGGTCGCATTGGTGGCAATCTTGAGCCGGTCCTCGCTCTCCACATACCCGAGCGTGTTCGTATTCGCTCCATCCCATGCCGCTTGATTCTTGTCTCCGCTCACAATCTGGAAAGCCACAAAGCCGCCGTCGAAATTCGGGCTGTCAACATCGGTGATATTGCCGTAGCTTGTACCGAAGATGGCTACCGCGCTGCCCTCATTACCCGCAGAACCCTCGATATAGGTTACAGACCAGCCATGAGCAGCCGTTCCGTCAATGGTCGGCGGATCATTCTGATTCTGCACATTCACGGTCGCAAAAGCATAGTCGCTGGTTCCCAGTTCGGGAATGGCATCGTAAGCTGTCGTGTCTCCGTCATACATCTGGAAGCGGATGCTGCGTTCCCCGGCAATGGTCATGGCAGAACCGGTTGCCGTGGTGCTGTAATTGGAGGTGTTCTTGTAAGCAATATGATGCAACAG
>DYRK01000066.1:2176-13734 GCA_020718785.1 Desulfatirhabdium butyrativorans
GCTCTCGCCCTCGCTGTAGTTCTGATAATCCCCGAGATTGTAAAGCACCGGTTTTTCATTCACCCGCACAACCTTCACCAGAGTGTCAATGAATCCGGCAGAATCTTTTCCGCCGAAATCCGTGCCGTCGCCGTCATACAGGGCAAAGCGGACTTTCCGGTCATCTTTGGTCGGATTATCCGAATTCACGTTGTAATACGTGATATTCTGGAGCAGCGCAGATACCGATGAGGTATTGCTGTCCGCGTCCAATGTTACGGTAAGAACGCCTTTGGACTCGCCGATATTGGATACAAAGGTGTATTTGCCGAATTCCACACCGCCGTACTGCACAGCGTTGCCGGCCGCCACACCGAGCTGACCCAGATTGTTGCCCTGATGCTTGATGCCGAGCCGGTCATCCGAGGTATGGAAGCCGGTGTAAATTTCCGCGACCAATTTGCCGCCGTCGAAATTCAGGCTGTCAATATCGGTCACATAAGCCGCGCTGTTCATGCCCGCGGGATTCTGATCAATCAGCACTGCGGAGCCGCCGAATTCGGTTCCCTGATGGAAATACTGCTCAATAAAGACGGCAGAATCATTTGTCAGATTTTTAATCTCCGGCGCGCTGTTGATGCTCCGTACAAATACGGTGGCATTTCGGTCTTCGCTCTTGTTCAGGTTTCCGTCAAAGAGCGTGTAACGCACGGTCCGCTGTCCCGAGGTCGGATTCAGCGAATTCGTGTTGAAATAGGTGATGCTCTGAATCAGTTTGGACACTGCAACCGTATCCGCAGCTTCGAACAACTTGATATCCAGAATACCGCTTGCCGGGTCGAATTTGCCCGCGCCCATCTGACTGCCGCCGTAGAGGATGATCTCATTGTTATAGATGCTGATTTCTCCCGCGGCAGTTGTAGCGGTTTTGATACCGAGCACATCTTCGCCCGGCATATACCCTACGCTCGCGTTGGCTGTGTCAACAATCTGAATCGTGAGCTTGCCGCCGTTGAAATTGGGGCTGTCCGTGTCCACCACATACGCGGCGGATCCGGCAGTCGTAACGCCCATGTCAATGACCGAGAGTGCGGCGGCTTGTCCTTCGGTGTAAACAATGCTGTCGCCGTGAATCTGATGGATCACCGGCGCATCGTTCATGCCGTTGACCGTCACGGTCACATAATTGTACTCGCTGATCGACACGCCGCCGTTGGCACTGCCGTCGCCGTCATTCAACTGGAACCGGATCGTGCGGTTGCCCTCGGTGGGGTTCAGCGAATTCTGGTTGTAATACGTGATCTTATGAAGCAGTGCAGTCACCGCTTCCTGCGTGGCATAAGTGCTTTTGTCAAAAGTCACCTTGAAGGTGCTACCGTCAAATGTAGTCGCGCCGATGGGTCTGCCGCTGTAGAACACGGTGTTGTTGTAATAGCCGATCTGTCCCAGACCTACGCCTTCATGGCGGATACTCAGCATATCCTGCCCGTTGGCTCCGGGATTCATGATCACAGCCTCGAGTGCGCCGCTCATAAAGTCGGGGCTGTCAACATCGCTGACCGTCGCGTCGCCGTAAAGATCAAGCAGAACCGCGCCTGCGGATGCAATATCCACTTCGGAGAAGGTCACCACATCGCCGTTGAGTTTTGTAATCACGGGACGGTCATTCACACCCGCGACCAGTACCGAGGCATTCATGACATTGCTTGATCCGCCGTCTCCGTCCCACATGGAATAACGGAGAGTCCGCAGTCCCGGAGTCGGACTGTTGAGATCGCTGTTATTGTAAGTAATGTTCTCGACCAAAGCCTTGACTGCCGTAGTATCGGCATTTTCCAGCAGGTCGACATTCAGGTTGCCCGAAACCGTATCAAAGGCAAAAGTTCCGATGAGCTTGTTTCCGTAAAGAACCTGATTGCCGCTCACGCCGATAAGTCCGGGATAGGAACCGACATTCTGAATGCCCAGCACATCTTCGGCATTGTCATAACCGCCTGCAACCTGAACCGTGAGGCGTCCGCCGTCGAAATTCGGGCTGTCCACATCGGTGACAGACACGGCAGAATCAATGATAATCGCAGCCGCGCCTTCGGTATAAGTCGCACTTGCATCAATCAGAGCAAGCACCGGCGGATTGTTCGTGGGCTGTACCGTCACGGTCATGTCATAATTCGGACTGGTGCTGTTTGCCGCGCCGGTTCCGTCGGACAAAGTAAAGCGAACGCTGCGGACTCCCGCGGTGGGATCCTGCGTGTCGAGATTCTTATACACAATATTCTGAACCAGCGCAGAAATTCCGGACGCATCCGCGGTGGCACCCAGCGTTATATCTAAAAGACCGTAACTCGCATTGAAAGAGGATGTTCCGATATTCAGGGCGCCGTAGCCCGCGGAAATACCCAATTCGTCTTCAGTGGTATTGCCGCCGCCCACAATCTGCACCAGCAGATGACCGCCGCTGAAACTGCTCATATCCGCATCGGTGACAATCGCTTTGATGCCGGTATCCAAAAGCGTACCGCTGGTATTCTCAATAAAAATAGCAGTATCCCCGGCAATATTGGCGATCAGAGGCTGATCATTTACGCCCTGAACCGTTACCGACATGGAGACATTGAGACTGGAACCGCCGTCGCCGTCCCATACGTTGAACTGGACTGTCCGCACGCCCGCGACCGGATTGCCCGTGTTCGTGTCTTTGTAGGCGATGCTCTGCACCAGTTCGGAAACAGCCGTAGTTGTGGCATTGGCATTCAGGTCAATATGAAGCACGCCGGTTGCCGTGCTGTAATTGGACAGACCGATATAATTGCCGTTGTAGGAAACATTGTTGCCCGTGACCGTGATTTTGCCGTTATTGGCAACACTCAGCACATCTTCCGTAGATTGCAGACCGCCTACGATCTTCACATCCAAAGCGCCGCCGTCGAAATCCGGGCTGTCCATATCCGAAACAATGGCAGCAGCCGGGACTTTGCCGTCCAGAATCACGGGCGCGGCGTCTTCTATGTAAATCGCCGTATCTCCGGCAAGATTGAGAATTTCCGGAGGATTATTCGGAGACTGCACCAAAATATTGGCATCGGCATTGGGGCTGACATTCAGTCCGTCCGAAAGGGCAAAACGCAGAGTACGCATTCCGGCCGTGGGGCTGTAGGAATCCGTATTCGTGTAAGTAATATTCTGAACCAGAGCGGAAACGCTGGTCAGATTGGCATTTTCATTCAGCGCGACATCGAAAAGACCTTTTGCCGTGTCAAAGGTGGCGACGCCGATAGTGGAGCCGCTGTAGGTGACAAAGGATTTGCCGGCTCCGAAGACAAAGCCGATGGCTCCGGCCGCAGTGGTTCCGATAGTATCTTCGCCGGAAACATAGCCCATGACCTGAACCGTGAGATGCCCGCCGCTGAGGGATCCGCCGTCAACATCCGTAACAAAAGCCACCGAATAGGGCGCTGCGGTCTGGGTCTGATCCACAACAATCGTGCCTGCGGTTTCGGCATACAGGTAGGTATCGCCGTTCAGATTGTTGATCACAGGCGGATCATTCGCGGATTTCACCGTGACATAAGCATCTCTGTAATCCGAAGAAGCGCCCGGAGTGTCGGTCAGTATATAACGCACCGTGCGGGTTCCCAGCGTGGGATTGTCGTGATCCAGATTTTCATAAGTAATATTCTGAATCAAAGCAGACACTCCCTGAACATCCGCCGCGCTGATCAGATCAACAGTCAGAGTTCCGGAACTGGCGTCGAATACACCCCATTTGCCGATGAGCCGGTCGCCGTAGGAAACAGCAGTTCCGTCAAAGGAAATCTGTCCCGCAGCCACACCCTGATTGTTGATGCTCAGTTTGTCTTCGGTACGGTCATACACGCCGGTATTGAGAACCTGAACCGTAAGTTTGCCGCCGTTGAAATTGACGTTGTCAACATCCCTGACATAAGCCGAAGGCGTCTGATCTATTTTCAGCGGTGCAGCATCTTCCACGTAGGTTACGCTGTCGCCCTGAAGCTGGTAAATTTCCGGCTTGTCATTGATGCCTTGCACATTGACAGTCGCGCTCTGATACAAGGCAGAGGCTCCGTCGCCGTCCAATACGGTAAACTGCACGGTACGCAGTCCCTGAGTCGGCATATCCGAATCAATGTTCGCGTAGGTGATATTCTGGATCAGCCGGGATACAGGCACAGAGAGCGATGCTGTATCGAGGTCGGCGTTTTCGGTCAGAATCACAGTCAAAGTTCCGGTAGCCTGATCATACGCGCCGGTACCGATTTCCTTGAAATTATAGAAAACTTTGCCGTCCGAGGTGAACTCGATTTTGTCCGGACGTGCGCCGTCATAATCGCTCTTGATGCTCAGACGATCCTCAGCCGGGTCTAATCCGCTGGCAATTTTGACAATGAGCCGTCCGTCTTTGAAATCAAGGCTGTCAATATCCGTTACGGATGCGTTGGAATCCAAAACCAGAGGCGCGGCCGTGTCGTTTTCGCTGTAGGTATGGCTCGCGTCCAAAGAATGAAGCACCGGCGCATTGTTGAGCGTGCCGATGGTCACATTGACGGTAGAAGCCGCGCTGGTTCCCATTCCCATATCACCGTCATAGACAGTGAACTGAATATTGCGGGTTCCCGTAGTCGGGTTTTCCGACTCGGAGTTGGAATACGTGACGTTCTGAATCAAGGCTGCAACAGCCTGAGGCGTAGCCGAATCGGAATCAAAGATGACTTCCAGCGTGCCTTTGGCGTTATTGATCACTGCTGAAGGAGCAATTTTCACTCCGTTATAAGTGATACCGGTCGTTGTAGATGCAATGCCGTTTCCTGAAATGACATCCAACACATCTTCAGCAGTGTCTCCGCCGCTGACGATCTGTACCTTCAGATAGCCGCCCTTGAAATCAGTGCTGTCAATGTCTGTAACCAGAGCATTCGAATCCGGATCCAGCACTATACCGGCAGGGCTGCCTTCCTGAAAGAAAATTGCCCCTTTGTCCACATTGCTGATGATCGGCTGATCGTTTACGGGCAGAATCTTCACCGTCATGGTCTGATCGCCTGCGGTGCCTGCCGCGCCGCCGTCGCCGTCGAACAACTGGAACTGAACGGTCCGGTCTGTCTTATCAGGATCTGCCGTGTCCAGATTCTGATAGGTAAAATTCTGCATCAGAGCCGTGACCGCATCCGGTGTGGCATTGGCATTGAAATCAATCGCCATGCGTCCGGTAGCCGGAACATTGGAAACCGTAGCAAAAGGAGTTCCGCTGTAGGTCACGGTTTTGCCGTCTGCAAAGCCGATTTCTTTTGCGCCTACGCCGATATTTCGAATATAGAGTTTGTCTTCAGCCGCATTCAGACCCGCGGTGATCTGGACAATCAACTGACCGCCGTCAAAATCCGGGCTGTCCGCGTCGGTCACTTTGACTGCGGAATAAGTCGTGTCCACCCGATCCAGCAAGAGAGCCGCGCCGTCTTCTATAAAAAGAACGCTGTCCCCTTTGATTCCGCTAATGACCGGATTGTCGTTCAGTCCGACCACATTGACCAAAGGCGTGCCTGTAGTAATGGGATCAATATAGGCTTTGCCGCCGTCTCCGTCATACAGGGTAAATCTGATTTTGCGGGGGCCTGCGGGAAGTTCTCCGGGCGTTGAGGCAGCCGCGCTGTCGTAGTGATAGGTGATGTCATGAAGGAAAGTCGAGACCTTGTCAGGCGTGATACCGGTGCCGAAGGTAACCGTCATGGTTCCGTCCGCGGGAGAATAGGTCACATTTCCCAAAGTGCTTGTGAGAGGCTGCGCGCCCTTGATGCCGATAATGTCGCCGAATCTGAAGGTCTCCGCCGCGATCTGCACGACCAATTTGCCGCCTTCGAAATCTTTGCTGTCCGCGTCGGTAACTTTGGCGTCTGAATTGACATCAATATAAACAGGAGCCCCTTTTTCCGTATAGGTCGAGATGTCGGTTGCCAGATTCTCAATAACCGGGTCGCTGTTGACGGATTTTACCACGACTCCCATCGTGATGTTTCCGGCTGTACCTGCGGAACCGCCGTCACCGTCTGTCAGCTCAAAACGGAGAGAACGGGTTCCCTCTGTGGGATTCTGGCTGTTGAGATTCTCATAGACGATATTCTGCAGCAATGCGCTGGCAGCCGTGCTGGTCGCATCCGGACTGATGAAATTCACAGTCAGCAGACCGGTCGCGCTGCTCCATTCTGCCCTGCCCACAGGAACGCCGCTGTAAGTCACGAAAGGTCCGGAATTCGGATCATCGTAGAATCCGATCTGTCCCAGCGCATTCCCCTCATGGAGAATGCTCAGTTTGTCCTCAGCCGTTTTGAGACCGCCGGTAATCTGGACCATGAGTTTGCCGCCGTTGAAATCCGGGCTGTCCGTGTCAACGATTTTGGCGTCGTCATTCAGATCAAGAACTTTTTTGCCGTCGCCTTCGGTATAAAGAACAGTTTCGCCGGCTCCGATATTCTGAATCTCGGGAGCGAGATTCGGTTTGTCTAACACATTGATTCTGAAAGTGGTTGCTGCTCCCTTATAACTGGGGTCTGTTGCCGAAACCGTAACCGTAGTGAGTCCCACTACCGTATCGGTATTATCCGGGGGCTTGATGGTAAACTCTCCGGTGGTCTGATTCAGCGTGACCCATGAGGGTCTCTGTCCCATGGAGTCAATAGACCAGTATTTCAGAATCTGCCCTTCAGGGTCTTTAAAAGTTTCTGCAACGGAAAGCATTCCCGTAGAACCCTGCATCACGGTTATATCCTGAATGGCTTTGTCAACATAAGGCGCGTCATTGATCGGGTTCACCTTTACGGTGAAGGTGGTATGATCGCTCTGATCGCCGTAGGTATCATAAGTCCATACTGTAATATTATGATCGCCGATCAGGGAATTGTCTGCTTTGGCATTGTTGACATCCGGAGTAAAGGTGAAAACGCCGTTCTCCAGTTTGATCCAGGGATGCGTACCGGTTGCGTCAATAACCGTTCCTACGGCGGTTTCCTCGGCATGATAATAGAGTCTGTCCGGAGCCGGATCCGTTTCCACAAAAGTCCCTGTGGGGATCGTATAAGTTACGGTCGCGTGCTGATCCACAGTCTGAGCCGTGAGCGCGCCTTTGAGAACAGGCGCTGTGTTGACGTCGGCGACTGTTACTTTGAAAGTAGTGGCTGCGCCTTTGTAGCTCGGGTCTGTGGCAGATACGGTAACCGTATGCACGCCCACATCGGTCTGAGAGCTGGGAGTACCGGAAAATGTTCCGGTGGACTGATCAAAAGACATCCATGAGGGCATTTGTCCCATGGATTTGATGGACCAGTATTTCAGGGTCTGTCCTTCGGGATCCGTAAAAGTTCCCGCGGGAACCGTAAACTTGAAGGTGTCTCCCTGATTGATCGCAGTCGGATTCACAATGGGTGTCGAAAGATAGGGCGCATCGTTGACATTGTTCACGACCACGTTGAATGTGGTCGGAGCCGTATATGAGCCGTCACTTGCCACGATTTTGATGTTCCATGTTTTGACCTGAGCTTCGAGGTCCGGCGTAACTTTTACGCCTGCCGCGCCGCCCGGTGTGCCGGTCAGAGTGCGGCTCTGGGAATCGAATTTCAGCCAGGGATGGGTTCCGGCAGCGTCAATAACTTTCGGATTGGCCGGATCAGTGACGTCCACCGCGCTGTAGGTCACAGCGTTTCCATCCGGGTCTGCGAACAGATCGGCAGGCACTGTGACCGTCAGCAGAGAATGCTGATTCACGGTCTGATTGCCGATACCGGTACCCACCATGACCGGGGCTTCGTTAGTATCCCGGACAAATATATTAAATGTGGTCGCCGCGCCTTTGTAACAGGGGTCGGTTGCAGATACGGTAATGGTCTTCATTCCCGTATCGGTCTGGTCCACAGGAGTGCCGGTAAATGTGGCGCTTTCCTGCTCCAGATTGAGCCAGAGAGGTCTCTGTCCCATAGAGGCGATAGACCAGTATTTCAGGGGATCGCCGTCAGGATCAACAAAGGTGTTCGCCGGAACTGTAAAGGTAAACAGCTTGCCCTGATCCGCGTACTGAACGTCGGTGATCGGATGAGCCACAAAGGGGGCCTGATTTGCCAGAACGCCGTCGAATTTTTGGAGCTTATCCGCGTCGAAATAGGTATGCTGAATATTGATGCCGTCGGTTTCCAGTACCCAGTCGCCGCCAAAAGCATCGTTGCCGGTGGCGTCTGTGGAAGCTGCCACATCTGCGCCGGAAAGATCGGTAATTTTGCCGATAAAATCCCCGCCCTCATCCTCTGCTGCCACATTACAGCCCAGAAGATCAATCCGTCCGTTTTCGGTCAGATTGGCTCCCACGGATTTCCAGAAATCCTGATGCGCTTCATTGCTCTCAAGAGATTCTGCTGTAATCACATCGCTGTGGCTCAGGGTCAGTTGCGCGCCGTCTTTGTTATGGGTGGCAAATGCGATAGAGTCTGCCTTCTGTCCTGCCAGTGCATTCTCAATCAGTTGGGCAAGTCCTTTGGCGTCGGTGTCGGAGGCATCATACCGGACAACCCGCACATTCTCTTTGGCTGCCGCGGCAAGATCATCCGCGTCTTCGACATCCGAAGAAATGACCAGCACATGAATCCCTGTATCCTGATGTCCGAAATCGAGTCCGTCCGCGAGATACATCGGCGTGTCAGCGTCATCGAGACCGTAGTCCCAGTCCTGCATATTGTGCGCTTCGATTGCCTGATGGTGCATCTTCGCGGCATGTTCGTCATGCTCCCGGATTTCGTCAATGGCTTCGGCAATTGCCGCGCCGTCAAGAACGATTCTGTCTTCGAGTTTCCGTAAATTAAACATTGTAGCCTCCTTCACCTTTATAGAAAAATGTATAAACTGTTAAAATCTCCAAAACCGTATAAACTCTCAAACTTTCCAATATATTTAGAGAAGCCGGGAAAAATCCCTTGCCCTTTGTGGTGGGTTTCAGCTTCCTGATTTTTTATCCTTAACTGACTGATCATATACAATCAGATTTGTATCAATTGCGAACATTCTCAAAACCCCCGTTCAGCATAAATGATATCTCTGTCCGCATGAATTTCCTGTCCTAAATTGAAGGTTCGTACAGTAAATCGTCCCAATCCGGGCTGTACTTTTCTTTCCATATTTTTCATATCTTGTCTGAGTGAGTTCAGCAAAATTTCCATAAGATGAAGACGCTCTCCGACAGAGATACTTTGAAGTTGTCCGATTGTTTCCTGTGCAATCATATCATCTCCATTTTCTTTATGCTGCAAGTCGAATACATGACGTGAAGCCGTAAAACAATTTCGCAAATCGTTTCTCCGCCGCGGAATAATCCGGGCTGATGTCAAATTCTTCGATCTCTTTTTCCGGTTCGTCAGGCGAGTTTTCCTGTGTTTCTTTTGGCAGATGAATATCTCTGTCTTCGATATCTGCCGGGACAGATTCTTCCTCGGTTTCAGCCAGATTCTCTCCCCAGCGGCTGTAATCCAGACCCAGCGTCACGAGCAGCGTATTATAGGCATTGAACAGATTTATGATCCTGCGGTCCCGCTCCAGCCGTGCCACCACATCCTCAAGCATGCGCTGAGTCAGCGACCATGCGGAGAGCAGTCCCAGTTCGCGGCGCTCTCTGCTCATATTCAGAAGATCATCCGCGATCATAAACGAATCATCATAAAGTCTGAACTGCTGTTCTTTGACCGCGTAATCATGCACGGACATGTGCGCCTGCACAATCACGCCTGCGGTGAGAAGCAGCCGTTGAAGTTCCACTATTTTTTCGCTTTTTTTCTGGACATTCAGATTTACATACTGGTAGGGCAGGGAAAGCAGACTGCTGGCAATATTGGCACCCCAGTTGTGCCAGAAATTGTTCACATTGTGGCTGTCGCCGTTGTAATAACTTGAAAAACTGAAACTGATTCCCGGAAACATGGACAGCAGCGCGGCTCTCGCGGCATCCTGCTGAACTTTGAGTTCAATATCCGCGGCAAAAAATTCGGGGCGGTTACGCAATGAAATATTTTCCATTTTTTTCGGATCCAGCGATTCGGGAGCAGGCATTTTGCTGACATAGTCCCTGAAATCTTCGCGCTTTAAGTTGAACGGCATCGTAGGATCCACTCCCATAAGCTTGCACAGTTCGATTTTGGCTCCTGAAATTTCAGCCTGAAGATTGCTGGCAGTGATTGCCAATTCCACAAGTTTTTTCTCGATAGCTTTGGACGCGATGGGATCCAGACGTTTTTCCGCGACCAATGCTTCGGCTTCGGTTTTATAATCCTGAACCTCGGCTTCGATCTTCCGTATCTGTTCCAGCGACTGCTCGGCAAGAACCGCTTTCCAGTACGCGGTCGTAATGTCCATTGCCAGAGACTGCGCCTGCCGCAGACGTTCCATGCGCTGAATTTCTGTTTTCATGACTGCCTGCCGCGCGCGGATATAGGAAAGTCCGAAATCAAGCACGCTCCATACCAAAGAAATGCTGGCAGTTTTCTGTGTTTTGTCTTCATCTCCGACGCTGTAAACACTGCTCTGGGAAAGAGCCCCGCTCACATTGAGCTGGGGAAGCATTTTCAGTCTGTCAATCAGCGCGTTGTCATCCGCTATTTCTGCCATTCTTCTGCTGATCCGCAGATTGAGATTATGAACCATCCCTATTTTAACCGCATTGTCGAGTGTGAGCGGATCCGGCAGGTCAACCGGTCTTTCGGGCCGCAGGGCTTCCAAATCCTTTAACAGATTTGTCCGTCGCTCTTCAGTCATATTTGACTGATAAAGTGTGAGTGTAGAACATCCGCCGAGCATAATCAGAATCCCTGTAATGATGAAAATGCAAAGAACCATTGTTTTTGCTCTCATATTAAAAAGCTTTTGACTGACCTGCTGACCTCTCTTTTTCTCTTATGAATTCAACAATACACAGGACTGTTTTCTTTCTTACATCCTGCTTTGATTTTTGATAACCTTGTTCATGCTGTCCGCGGTAACGCATATTCCTTTATTTTTTCTGCGAAACAGAAAAATATCCGCGGCAAAGTTGATTCCCTGAGATCAGGCTATAAAAAGAATCAGGATACCGCCGGACCCTAATATCTTTAATTTTACATATATTCTATGGAGTTAAGTAATACTTCTTCTTTTTTTTATAAAAAAGTCCCAAAAAAAATAATGGTCTGACAAAAACAGCCTGATCTGCCCTGTCTATTGTCAGAAGGGATTATGTCATCAGGTTCTTTTTTGCCCGGCCATCAATGTTGTGACCCGCATCCGATTTTCTGATCCGTTCTTGAATACATCTGTGTTTAACAAGCTGACTTTATATTATTTTACTTTTTTTATGCGGCAGTTCTTTTTTTCGGCAGAACCGTTGCCGCAACTATTATTATTATTCGTGTACTGCAAGAAGCGAAGAAATACATCAGTGAATTTCTTTTGTCAACAAGTTTTTTTCTCGTTCCCAGGCCCCTGCTTGGGAACGTATCTGCAGTTTTTTTCTCGTTCCCAAGCCCCTGCTTGGGAACGTATCTGCGCCCGAAGCCCCGGTT
>DYRK01000066.1:13834-16074 GCA_020718785.1 Desulfatirhabdium butyrativorans
TTTTCTCGTTCCCAAGCCCCTGCTTGGGAACGTATCTGCGCCCGAAGCCCCGGTTTCTCGTTCCCAAGCCCCTGCTTGGGAACGTATCTGCGCCCGAAGCCCCGGTTTCTCGTTCCCAAGCCCCTGCTTGGGAACGTATCTGCGCCCGAAGCCCCGGTTATTTTACGAGAAGCTAGGGCTTCTCTGCAAGTGCGTTCCCAAGCCGGGGCTTGGGAACGAGAACGAAGCTAGGGCTTCTCTGCAAGTGCGTTCCCAAGCCGGGGCTTGGGAACGAGAACGAAAAAGGAATTTTTTCTCGTTCCCAGGCCCTGCTTGGGAACGTATCTGCAGTTTTTTTCTCGTTCCCAAGCCCCTGCTTGGGAACGTATCTGCGCCCGAAGCCCCGGTTATTTTACGAGAAGCTAGGGCTTCTCTGCAAGTGCGTTCCCAAGCCGGGGCTTGGGAACGAGAACGAAAAAGGAATTTTACAGTTTTTTCAAAAGCTGATTAGCCGCGGTCAGCAGGGGATCCCATACCGGACCAAAGGGCGGCGCATAAGCGAGATCAGTCTGTGCAAACTGTTCCACGCTCATCCGGGCATGAAGCGCGACTGCCGCGGCATTGATCCTATGAGCCGCGCCTTCTCTGCCCACCATCTGCGCGCCGATCAGCCGCCCTGATTTTTTGTCCCCTGTCATCTGTACCCAGATATCTGTTGCACCCGGGTGGGCATGAGCGCGGGAATTGGTTTTGATCGTCACCGACACAGGATCGAAACCCGCTGCCGATGCTTCCGCGGTACTGAGACCGCTGCGTGCGACTTCAAGATCAAAGACCTTGAACACCGCGGTTCCGACAATCCCGTCCGACTGAACATTTCCGCCGCAGACATTGTCTGCCACAGCCCATCCGGCTCTGTTGGCTCTTAATGCCAGAGGAATCCATGTTTTTCTGCCGGTTACAAGATGAAAGGCATCCGCACAGTCTCCCGCGGCAAAAATATTTTTATCCGATGTGCGAAGTCCCCGGTCAACGTCAATTGCATGGCTTATGCCTGTCTTGATACCCGCGTTTGCGGCAATCCCGCTGTTGGGTTTCACACCCACAGCGGCCAGCACCATGTCAGCCTCCAATGTAAGAAACGAAAATACGGCTTTCAAGCGGTCTCCGGATAGTTCAATGCGTTCTGCCGCATGTCCCGTACAAAGCCTGACATCATGGGATTGAACCTCATCCTGAACAACATGCGCCATATCTTCGTCCATCCAGGGCAGAAATCCGGGCCTGGATTTGACCATAACCACATTTATGTTCCGATATCGGAGTGCCTCGCACATTTCAAGGGCAATATATCCCATACCTATTATAATTACTTTTCTGACCGGTTTTGTTTCCAGAAAGGTCTTGATTTTTCTGCCGTCTTCAAGGGATTTGAGAGCCATGACCCCGGGCAGATCCATCCCCGGAATATCCGGTATGATTGCCGAAGCTCCGGTTGCGATCAGCAGTCTGTCATAATGAATCTCGAAATTTTTTCCCTCAGAGTTAATGCCGCTTACAGTTTTCGCGGCAGGGTCAATTGCCCGGGCATAATGCCCTGTCAGAACATCAATCCCCTGTTTTTCCCTGAACACCTTTGCATGTCTGACCACCAGATCATCCATATCCCTGTCCGGATCGGCAATATTGTACGGCATTCCGCATGCGCTGTAGGAAACATCCATGCTCCTTTCAAGAACCGTCACAGTCAGATCCGGTTTATTCCGTTTTGCCCGGCTTGCCGCGCTCATGCCCGCGGCATCGCCGCCGATGACTACAAAGTGCATTATTTTATACTCCTTATCCGATAGTTGACTTCAAATTAAAATGAATAATACTTCAATTTTATTTTCTTTTCAAACAATAATTTTCAAAGACTGTCTGCATAAAAGGAATTCGCAGCTTCTGTTTCAGCAATTCTCATTTTGAAAAACGGCGTTGAACATTGTCTGCGGAAACAGCCGGAATCTCCTTTTATGCAAAGCGGGTTTGCCAATTTTCAGATGGGCCGCTTTACGTCAAAATGAGAATTGCTGATCCTGTTTATGAGCGATTGACATCGCTGTCCAATCCTGATAAAAATTAAAGAAATTGAATTTTAATGAGGAGTTCTGAGCCATGTGTTTATTGAAAAAAATAGTAACCTTATTTCGATTCGAAAAGCTCTTCGCCGTGCTGAAACCGAATACCGCCGGGCTGAAAAACTGGCAGAAAAACTTCGG
>DYRK01000599.1 GCA_020718785.1 Desulfatirhabdium butyrativorans
AATTGACATTTTAACTTATACAGTCAAATGATAACCCATTTCACATCAAACGTAAAGATATGAATCATTCAATACTTCAGACAGAATTCAGGCATTGATAGCTCCGTAATTCCTGAGCTTTTCATAATCGGGGGTATTTTTTATTAAATTCGGGTCGAGACCTGACATTGAAATAAATTTATCTATCAGAAATTCATTGAAATATCTTATTTTATGGGAAGCCATGGAAAAAACAGCCGGTTCTTCATCCGATTGCGGTCTCCGGGCCTCGGCTTTGGCAAGATTCAGCGCCGAAAGGCTGGCATTGAAATGAAAATTGAGACTTTCCTTTTCTGTTGTCCGGCAGTCACAAAGTCCGGCAAACTGTTTGGCATCGCGGAAAATGAATTCTATCTGAAACCGGGCTTTATAAAAACGGACGATATCTCCGGCGGCAGTTCCGGTGTCTGTGGAAAACAGGATCGCATAGCGGATTTTCTTTTTATTTCGGGTGTCAAGGAGATAAGCTATGCGTATATCCCGCTTCAGAGCGACACTGTTGACAATTTCTGTGTAAAGAAGAATTCCTTCACTGACTTCTCCGACGAACTGCATGCGGCTAATATCCTGAAAATCAACTTTGGCATCATATTTCCGAGGGCGGCCGCGCTTCTTCTGAGAGCCGTTATAAAGGTAGCGGAGGTTGGCGTCGGATCTCAGTTTTCCGATAACATGAATATCCTCATTCACGGCACCTGTAACAAATTTTTCTTTAATGTAGTATCCGTCAACGACCAGACAGCGGACATCTTCGGGAAACGAATTACGGGTACGGCGGAGGTGAGCAAGATAGAAATCAATACGGGTTTCATTTCTGTTTTTCCGCCAAACCGAGACATCGTTAAATTCACGATGTTTACTTTTCCGGGCAGTTCTTCTCATTTTCCGGATATTTTCCGAATCCGAACCGGGTGTCTGCATGGCCGAAAGTGTATATGCTGTCCTGCGATCTGCGTCGACGACGGCAATTACAGAGAGTTCGAGTCCCTTCTCGCTTCTGTCGGCAGAGCCGTTCCAAAAGCAGTCAAGACCGTAAGTCTTACTACCGTTTTTCGGCACAAATGTACAGTCCATAACTGCTATTCTTGCTGTCGTTGCTGCTGCTTTTACTTGTTCTATCACTATCTGATTGAAGGTGAGAAAATCGAAGTTTTTCCGAAAAATCGCTGTACCGGCTCATATTTCGGAAATTCATCTTTCCACGGAGACACAGGATAGTTGTAAAAAGAACTATCATAAATTTAAAACGGGGCTTCGATATGTCTGACATTTTCTCCAATATTTTTTCTGCAAGTTTCATGGCCAATATCTCCTCCGATTTTTTTTGGAGAAGTTTATCACCGGATTTTTTTTTGTAAACATTAAAAATTTATTTTCACGTCAGAATACAAGATATATCTTTAAAAAACTGTCCGAACCATTGAATCATTATTATACCGTAATTAAATCAAGGTATAACTTTTCGGTCGGCATATTTCCTATCGGCAAAATTGTAACATTTTATATAATTTTTTATATAATTCTGAGCATTCTCAGATTAGTGATCGGATTGTCCGAAGGGAGATAAGCAAGAGGAAGAGGCGGCTGAATTTATGTCCGGCCGCCTTTCTTTTCGGAGTGTATGACGGCAGCGACAGTCTGCTCATGCGCTTCGAGTATGCCGATGCACGGATGCCTGCTGCTATGACAAAGGGCGGCGTGAAGTATTACTTGGCGTATGATCAGGCCGGCACGCTGAAAGCCGTTGCAAATGCTTCGGGGAATGTGCTGCTGAAACGGCAGTATGACTCTTTCGGCAATATTCTCAATGAGGAAAGCACGCTGTCTTCCGAAGTGCCGTTCGGTTTCGCTGGCGGTCTGCATGATAGGGATACGGGGCTGGTGAGGTTCGGATATCGTGATTATGACCCGGAAACCGGACGGTGGACGGCGAAGGATCCGATACTGTTCGCCGGCGGCGATACAGATCTGTACGGGTACTGCCTGAACGATCCGGTGAATTTGGTTGATCCTACAGGGAAATTTGCTTGGCTGCCAGCTTTAGCAGGTTTAGGAATTATTGCTGATATTGTGATCAACATAGATTTCGAGAGTGGAACAGATCCGTGTGCTGGCAATGAGACCTTTACTGTAAAAATTCCGCCTCCGAGCATGTTTAAAAATGGTTTCAAACTGCCTTTCTTTTATGGCATAGAAATGCAGAGTGAAGTAAAGGATTTACCAATTATAGGGGAAGTCGGAGTTGTAACAAATCTTAAGTTAACTGCTGATCCAAGTGCAGTTCCTTCAACGCCTTCTATTAATCCGCCAGAACTTTAGGAGGCTTATGATATGCGCGAAGACAGCAAATTTTGGTTATGGTTTCTACTATTATTTTTTATATGTGTTCCATTAGTTGTAATCTTTTTTTTCCCTTTGCTTAAAAAAATTGGTTTGTTATAGTCTTATAGCGTGCCGGGGGAATCGCCGCGGCAGAAGTCTCACTTATGATGAGGAAGACCGCCTGCTGACCGTCGGGAATGCCATTTACGAATATGACGGCGGCGGTTTCCTGAAGAAGAAGACCGACGGATCGGATGTCACGGAGTATGCGTACTCTTCCCGGGGCGAACTCCTGAGCGTGACGCTGCCCGACGGGACGCTCATTCAGTATGTGCATGACCCCCTCGGCAGGCGCATTGTGAAGAAGGTGAACGGCGTTGTCACGGAGAAATATCTGCGGCAGGGACTGACACGGCTGCTTGCGGTGTATGACGGAAACGATGCCCTCCTCATGCGCTTCGACTATGCTGACGCGAGAATGCCTTTTGCGATGACGATGGGTGGGGCGACGTATTATCTGGCGTATGATCAGGTGGGTTCTCTGAGAGTTGTTGCTGACGGTTCGGGTGTTGTGGTAAAGAAGATTGAGTATGATTCGTTCGGGAATGTTGTCGGCGATTCAAACGAGAATTTCACCGTGCCGTTCGGTTTCGCAGGCGGATTGTATGATAAAGATACCAAGCTTGTCAGATTCGGCTACCGTGATTATGACCCGGATACCGGAAGGTGGACTGCCAAAGACCCGATTGGATTCAATGGCGGGGATACCGACCTGTATGGGTATTGTGTGAATGATCCGATCAATCATTTCATCGATATTTTTATGCTTGCCCTGGCTCCCAAGGATGATGTGCGTCTAAGTGCCTTAAATATTTTACATGAACAGGGTTTCTGGCTTTCCGGTGAGGAAATTGGCAAAGCTCGTTTTCTGCTGAAGTCCCATAACAAAGAGTGTCCGAATGACTCTGTGATTGAAATTCTTGGCGAACTGCTCAATAGCTTGGAAGAATGACAGACGAGTCCCGTACTCTGATAGAGACTGATTTTTCATTTCGGCATGCCGCAGAAGATTGTAAGAGTATCAGGCAAAGTTGTCTGGGAGGCAGCATACCTATGATGCCTCATTATTAAGGCAGATTGTTTTTTTTCATGGTTCGATTTCGGTTTGCTGAATTCTGTTTTTATAATTAATATAATGACCCAAAAACGACAGGTAGTACAGCTTTCTCTATCATAATCTTATGAATTTTTTATTT
>DYRK01000600.1 GCA_020718785.1 Desulfatirhabdium butyrativorans
CGTTCCCAAGCCGGGGCTTGGGAACGAGAAAAACGTCTCCCGTCACGGGAAGCCGGGGCTTCCCCGGCAAGTGCGTTCCCAAGCCGGGGCTTGGGAACGAGAAAAACGTCTCCCGTCACGGGAAGCCGGGGCTTCCCCGGCAAGTGCGTTCCCAAGCAGGGGCTTGGGAACGAGGGAAAATTTAATGATCGAATTCGGACAGTTGTCCGTTCTCAAGCCGCAACCGCCGCCATTCCGAATTTTCCCACAATCCTTTTCGTACTTCATGATCGCTTTTCAGCAAAGCAGAATAACGGGAATCAGGATTACCCGCCAATATCTGCGGGTTGCCGTCTTCTTTTATCTCTCCGTCCGCGATAACCAGCACCCGTTCAAAGGTCAGTGCCTCTTCCACATCATGGGAAATGAAAATCAGAGTCGCATCCTGCCAGTGCTGACGCGCGCGGATCAGCAGTTCCCTACGTTTGCCCCGATCCAGCCCGCGGAAAGGCTCATCTAAAATCACCAGCCGCGCTCCGGGACGGAGCATTCCCCGTCCCAGACGGACCCGCTGCCCCTCTCCGCCTGAAAGCAGTCTTCCGCCTTCTCCGAGACGGGTCTGCAATCCGTCCGGAAGTTTTTCCAGCACTTCGGACAAATCTGCTTTCTCAAGCATATAACTTACAGACGATATGTCCGCATGACCGGTTCCGTAGCAAAGATTTTCAAGCAGCGAACGGTTCCAGACATAAACCTCGGGATCAGCCCATACAGTTTCCTTTCGCAGAGCTTGCAGACGAGTGCCTTTCAGCAATTCGCCGTCGGTCTTTACCGTTCCGGAGGCAGCGCGGTGCCAGCCGAGAAAAAGCCCTGCAAGACTCGATTTCCCCGCTCCGGAAGGTCCGACAACCGCAACATGTTCGCCGGTCTGCAAAGACACGGTGATATCTTTGAGAATCGTCTGTCCCCCGGCACGGACCGTCACATTTTCCAAATCAACGGCAATTCCTTTGCAAGACATTTCTTGTTCCAAAGCCCCGGCTTTGCAAGACATTTCTTGTTCCAAAGCCCCGGCTTGGGAAGACATTTCTTGTTCCCAAGCCCCAGCTTGGGAACACTGTGTTTCAACCTCGCTGCTGCTTTCTTGTTCCCAAGCCCCGGCTTTTTCTTGTTCCCAAGCCCCAGCTTGGGAAGACATTTCTTGTTCCCAAGCCCCAGCTTGGGAACACTGTGTTTCAGTCTCTTCAGACGCGCCCAGAGGCTCAAGCAGTCTGAGAATCCGGTTACGCAGCATGGGATATTGCTGGGCAAATCCGGCTAATTGTTTTCCCAGCGAAGGCAGGCTGAGTGACCAGTAAAAAACAAGCAGCGCGCCGGCATCTCCGCCGCCCTGATGCAGATAGTCAAACACGATCCATATCGCCAAAGCCGCACCCACGGATGCTTCAATCCCCATAATAACGGTTTGTACGCTCAGGAAATCCATATTTGTCCGAACCCATTCTGTCAGAAGGCTCTCATGCCGGCGACGGACAGCGCGTTCAGCGCAATGGGTTCGGATAGGAATCAGCCCGAGCAGGGCATCAAGATAAAAACGGCTCATGGCTCCGATATGAGTACTGATGCGGAGGTCCTGTTCTGTCAGAACCGGCTGAAATACCAGAGACATGCCTATTGAAATCGTCGTTGCCAGAACAGGAATCAGCGCGCTGCCGGGAATAAGAAAAATAATAACTCCTGCGGTCAGTATCATCTGGAAACAGGTGCGGATAAAAGCAAAGCCGAGACCCGGCAGGTTCCTGACCGAGCGGATTGCATGAACGCGCTGAGTCATGTCCGAGATCAGACGGCTGCGAAAATACTGATCTCCCAGACGGGGAATTTTTCTCAGAAAAGCGATCCGCATCCGGATTTCAAGCCGCCGTCCCATGCGGGATATTGCCGATGCAACAGGAAATTCCAGCAGAAGAAGCCCGAGAGCGAATATGAAAAGCGCGGCAAATGCTCCGATACGCTGACTCACCGGATTCAGGGACTGCCCGATATCTATCAGTCCCCGAAACAGCATTGCCTCTGCCGTCACACCAAGTACGGACATGAGCAGAGAAAGAATCAGTATTCCGGGAACCGTCAGTCCGTCTTCGCGTAAGAAACGGAGAATTTCAAGTTCGGGACTTGACGGTTTTTCCTTCAGGGCAGCGGCAAGTTCAGGAGACATCGGCTCACGTTCCTCAGTCTCTTCTGCCGCATCAGCGCTCCGGCGCCCCGTCACCCTCACCAGCACCGCTCCTTTCAAAATAAGGGTCTCACACTCTGTCAAGGGCTTATCGGGCGGAGAATGAACCGACCAGAAGGGCAAAGGAAGAATATCAGTTCCCCGCTCAGGATTCTGAACAGCTTCTGTGAAAAAAGATTCAAGCACACGGACAGCTTCTCTGCCGTGCCGGATACCGTCTGCGCGTACAAGGGTTCCGGTCATGCGGACAGCCGCGTCCAATGCTGCCAGACTGTACCATCCCGCGTCTGCCTTTGCCGAATCCGTGAGCCGGACAATAAGGGATTCCTCAACCCCAAGATCGCTCATCCGATAATGAAGCGGATCACAAAAGCCTTCCGAACCTGCCCAGTCCCGCCAGTCTGCCGCCGGAATCGGATGTGTATGAATGTAAAGATCGCATATAAAACGGCGCAGAGACAGCCATCGCCGTCCCGATGAAGGGTCCATGATCTGCACAAATCCTCCGTGCAGACGCCATGCCACCACAAAATGAGTCAGTCCGTCGGGCAGGCGCACAATCACAATGGCAGGGAGCATCTGTGTTTCAGGAATAAAGAGATGATCCGAGGGAACCATGACCTGTTCCGCGTCAAGTCCCAACTGCACAGCCACGTCTTCCATCACATCAATGGAAGTTCCGTCAATATCGGTCTGACAGGCTTCTCTCAGACGGCCGTAGCTGACAGGAATTCCGAAGCCCTCCAGCATACATTTCAACGCAGCCGGTCCGCAGTCCATCGCCGAGGTCTGAACCGTTTCAGGAACAAAAAACCGCCGTTTCGGGGGAGAATTGTCAAATATCATTTTGCTGTATTTCCGGTTGCTGTATTTCCGGGCTGCACGCGAGTAAAAAATCCGGCTGTCCGCATGACCAATTGTGCCGGAGACATTGAAGAAACTATGACTTTCACCTGTCCGGCCGCTTTTGGCGGAATATGAACCGGAGAACCTGCATCTGACAATGCAGAAAGTAAAACTTCTGCCTTTTTCGGACTCCTGTTGATTTTCCTGACAATTGCAGGAACAGAAGCGATCTGTTTTCCGATTTCGCCGTCAGGATAAAACACAGCGGACTGACCGGTCCGGATATTTTCCGATTCTTCCGGCAGAAACTCTGCGATAAGCTGCTGTTCCCGTGTTTCCCGGACTCTTGCCTCATCGCGGGGAAATACCGCGCTGACCGTTTCATCACTGGTAATATAGGCTTTCAGGCTGATTCGGCAAGAGGGAATTTCTGCCTTGAAAAACCATACAAGCCACGCTGACAGCAACACAAGCGCAGCGATCATTCCTATTGCCGAGGCGCGGAAACTGTCGGCATGAAGGGCCCGCAGAGTATGGGAAAAAGA
>DYRK01000601.1 GCA_020718785.1 Desulfatirhabdium butyrativorans
GATTATCATTAATGAAACAGGAGGATCATCATGTTTGGAATCGGAATGCCTGAACTCTTTGTCATTCTTGTTATTGTCCTGATTATTTTCGGAGCCGGAAAGCTCCCGGAAATCGGGGCAGGTATGGGCAAGGCTATCAGAAATTTCAAGAGTGCCACCTCAGATGCCGAAAAAAAAGAGGATGACAAAAAACAGATCGAAGACGGGGATGACAAAAAAGCGTGATTTCCAAGCTGCTCTTTTGGTGAATCACAGATTTTAAGAAACCGGGTTTTCAGGGAAAAATCCGGTTTCTGAAAATCAGGGAACCGTTCACCCCCGATCTGTGCAAAATCTGCTTTTCAGAATCAGAACGGAATATCGTCTTCCTGCGGACCTGTGTCATGAGGCTCCTGCGGCATACCGGGTACTCCTGTATTTTCGGAAACAGAAGGACGGGGCTTTGCGGGAGATGACGCGGGTTTTTCATAACCAGAAGTCTCCGCGGTGTTATATGAATCCCCCTTTTGTCCCAGCATCACCATTTGGGAAGCCGCCACTTCCAGACTGAAGCGGTTGTTTCCATCCTTGTCTTTCCATTCGCTGGTATGTAGCCGCCCCTCGACATAAACCTGTTTGCCTTTTGAAAGATACTCGCCGCATATTTCTCCGAGTTTGCCGAAAGCAGAAACACGAAACCATGTGGTGCGCTCTTTCGATTCGCCTTTCTCTTTGAATTTCTCACTGACAGCTATGCTGAAATTGGTAACTGCGAGTCCGTCCGGCGTGTAACGGACTTCAGGATCCTTGCCGAGATTACCGATCAAACTGATTTTATTCAGTCCGGCCATCTTTACCTCCCTTTGAAATTTTGTTATCAATATCTGAATTCATACAGAAAAACACGCGCTGTGTCAACGGATTTTGCAGAATAAGACTTACGAAAATTAGGAACTCTCGGGACTGCAATGTATTTCTCTGTCACAAGTTGCACTTTTGATTCTTTAACAAACTGAGTTTTTTCAGGAGGCGCAGTTTATGACAGTGTCAAGAATAAATAAGAAGTGAGAATTGTTCCGGGAGTTCCGAACCCCAGTTCGGAACAGGCAAAGAAAATGATAAGCCCCCTTGCAATATTTTCGGAGATTCTGTAATCTGAAACTGAAATAATCATACTGACATGGTAAAACGAACATCAGGCAGCAGAAAGCCGCTTACCCGCTCCGAAAATATGGCAAGAATCCGGTCGCGTGACACGAAACCGGAAATCCGGCTTCGGAAGGCTTTATGGGCAGCCGGATGCAGATACCGGCTGTATTATGATCTGCCCGGCAGACCCGATATTGTTTTCATCCGTGAAAGGCTTGCGGTTTTTGTGGACGGGTGTTTCTGGCACGGATGTCCGCTCCATTATTCAGCCCCGCGCACCCGGGAAGACTTCTGGAAATCCAAGCTCAGGAAAAATGTGCTGAGAGATATGGCGGCAGACGACGCTCTGGCTTCGGAGAATTGGCGGGTGATCCGAATCTGGCAGCATGATCTTGTCCGTCCTGAACCGGCAGTCCGTCATATCCTTGATCTTCTTGCGCGGACAGAAGCAATTTATGCTGCCGCCGATCTGCCGTCTGTCACGAAGATTTCGGAATCCGCGGCTGTTTACGGAACGACAGGGCGTTCCGAATCTGATATAAAAACGGAACTGACCTGCAAATGCGGCAGCAGCGATGTCCGTATTCTTGAAGTAAACGGATACGGGTCTCTCCGTTCCGGCGCCGGACATCGGCCCGAATCTGTCGAACTGATATGCCGGACATGCCGGAATATCTGGTCAGCGGTTGCTGATTCAGACGAAACACCTCTGTAACCGTCAGGAGGAAGATATTATACTGCCACTCGGCATAATCTGCGCTTTTAAAATCAGCCGTAAAACGCCCCTGCTTAAAACAGACGCAGACCGTTTATCCGCAAAAAACGGTTTGCGTCTGTTTCAGCCTGGGCGTTTTACAGAGGCGCAGATTATGACGGCGGCAAGAATAAAACAGCGGAGGTATTTGATGATCAATTTTGAATCTGTTCAAAAAGAAACCGTCATTCTCAATCCCATGAAAAACATGGAGCGCAAAACCATTGCCAGCGAGATACGCATGGATCCGCTTACCGGAAGGAGCGCGAGAATCTGCCATTTCATGAAATTGGAATGGGAAAAACCCGATTTTGAAAAACTGATTGCCGGAGCAGGGAAATTCTGCCCTTTCTGTCCGGACAAGGTTATGAAAATAACCCCCTGTTTTCCTGAAGAAATCATACTGGAAGGACGTCTGGTTTCAGACGACATGGTGCTGTTTCCCAATCTTGCCCCTTATGAAAGTATCAGCGCGGTGGCAACTCTCGGAGGCAGGCATTATATTCCCATGACAGAAATCGGATCGGAACGCATTGCCAGAGCCTTCCGTCTCGCGATGAACTTTTTCCGCAGACTCAGAGATATCAGACATCCCGAAGCAATTTACCATCTCATAAACTGGAATTACATGCCCCCTTCCGGCAGTTCCCTGATTCATCCCCATCTGCAGATATTTTCCGGCTCATTCGCGCCGAATCTCATGCGGGCAGAACTCGCAGCTTCAAAAATCTATATGAAGACTAACGGGACAAATTACTGGGATGATCTTGTCCGAACCGAAACCGGACACGGCAGACGATTTCTGGGGAAAATCGGCAGGATTTCATGGTTCAGCGCTTATGCGCCGCTGGGCGTTGCCGGGGATGTTCTGGCTGTGGCGGACAATGTCCGGTCAACCCTTGAACTCACGGACGACGATCTTTCGGATATTGCCGACGGACTCACACGCGCCATGGCCGGTTACGACAAAATGGGAATTTACAGTTTCAACATGAATTTTTTTACCGGCGCGGAAAAAGACGATCACACGCGTTTCCATCTGCTCTTTTCTCCGCGGACTTTTTTCAATCAGGCACTCGGAACACCGGATATAGGAGCGATTCAAAGGCTTTATAATGAAAGCGTGTGTATGGCTTTTCCCGAGGACATCGCCGGGATGCTGAAACCGGATTTTCAAAGTGAGAAGTGAGAATTAAAAATTGAGAAGTGAGAAATACCATTTTATAAAAAACAGGGTTCAATTCTCACTTCTCAATTCTCACCTATTTCGGATTTTCATAGAAAATATAATTGGTCGAGTAATCGCTGAATTCAAAATAAACTTTTTTTTCTGCCTGATCTTTTTCATAATTGAAATTTGCGTCAACATAGCCGTAGCCGTAGCGATAGGGCCGGGGTTCCGAGTCGCTTGTCCCGTAAGCAGTTGAAACTTTGTCAATTTTGATAAAGCGCATGACTAATTTGCCGCCGGAATAGATGTCCAGAACCCCGTTTGTGCCTGTCCAGTTCTGGAAAGAACGGCTGATACTGTTCTGAGATTCCTGAGTGCATCCGATCATCAGAGCGGACGCAAAAAGCAGAATAAATGTAACTTTTTTCAATATGATACCTCCTTATTTTTCAAAATTTGTCAGATGAAAAAAACAACTGTTCTTAAAACGATTTCGTTTCTCGTTCCCAAGCCCCGGCTTGGGAACGCGTCTGCGCCCGAAGCCCCGGCTT
>DYRK01000067.1 GCA_020718785.1 Desulfatirhabdium butyrativorans
TAAGACTTGGAAAAAAAGGAGTCCGAATTATGAGGAACTATGTAAAAGTATGGGCAGTATGGATATTCTGCTTCTGTATAGCAGTCCCGGTACTGGCTTGGGGACAGGAAAAGCTTAGTTTCGAAGCCGATGATACCATCGAAGACCTGAGATTCAAAATCGAACACAACGGATACGACTTTACTGTGGATCACAACTGGGTATTCGATATGTCCTCCGAGGATAAAGAAAACTTTTTCAGGCGCAGCGCGCCTTCTTCTCCGCGGCGGTCTGATGATTCTACCGGAGCAGGTCCCCTTCTGGAAGCACTCAGAAAAAGAGAAGACCTCCCGGCGGCGTTTGACTGGCGGAACAAAGACGGACATAGTTATATCGGTCCTGTCAGAAATCAGGGACAATGCGGTTCCTGCTATTCTTTCGGCGCAAATGCAGCAGCCGAAGGAACTTACAACGCGGCTACCGGAAAATACGACGCTGACTGTGCTGATTTTTCGGAATCCTTCATTGCCTGGTGCATGGGCAAAGTTTCTCCCTATTCGAATCATTTTCACGGCTGCGACGGCGCCGACTATGACTACTATGAACTTCAGGGACTGACCGACAAAGGCATGATTGCGGAAAGCGATTTTGCCTATACGGAATCGGATCCCGGCGAATGTAAGCACTGGGACAAAGCGGCTCAGAAGTTCAAATCCTGGCATCGGGTCGGATGCAATGATATCGAGGCTGTCAAAACAGCCATAAAAACTTTCGGAGTCGTAGATGCGGCGGTAATGGTCAACAGTGCGTTCGAAGCCTATAAAGCCGGTATTTACGAAGACACCAATACCTCGTGCGACGCGGATCCCTGCTATTATGCCCAGACAAACCATGCCGTAGCGCTGGTGGGCTGGGGAGAACAGAACGGCAAAGGCTACTGGATTCTCCGCAACAGTTGGGGAACGAACTGGGGGGAAGCCGGTTATATGCGGATTGCCCATACTGCTGCAAAAGTTGCCTGTGCGACAGCTTATGTGGTCTATGATGCAAAGTCGCCGACAGTTTCCACGGAAGCCGCGGACTCTGTCACCGCAGCTTCCGCAAAAATCAACGGCAAAGTCAATCCCAACGGATCGGCTGCGACCTGTTACTTCGAATACGGAGACAGCACGAAATACGGGAGCAAAACAACAGAAAAAAGCGCAGGTTCGGGAAGTTCTGCTGCCGA
This sequence comes from Desulfatirhabdium butyrativorans, assembly GCA_020718785.1. Classification (GTDB taxonomy): domain Bacteria; phylum Desulfobacterota; class Desulfobacteria; order Desulfobacterales; family DYRK01; genus DYRK01. Next base: position 1,208 of record DYRK01000067.1, read on the forward strand.
TGTGAGCGAAACGCTTTCGATGCTCAAATCCAATACGACCTATCACTACAGGATTGTGGCGAAAAATTCATCCGGAACGAGCTATGGGGAAGATCGGACTTTTTTCACTTTCAGCGGAACAGCGGCAAAACCCAAAGCGGTTACGGGTCAGGCAGACAATGTGAGCCTTATTTCTGCCACACTGAACGGGACCGTCAATCCCATGGGCGCAGCGGCAAAGTATTACTTCGACTACGGAACAACAGCGGCTTACGGCTCTGTGTCCAGCCCCCCGGGAGTCACGGAAATCGCTTCCGCCGATATTGCGGTAAAAGCCGATATCTCCAAGCTGACTCCGGGAACAACGTATCACTACCGGCTGGTCGCTGAAAATACCTCGGGAAAAACTCTCGGCGAAGACAAAACTTTCACTACCGGCGGAGAACAGCTTGCTGTCAATTTCCTTCAGGACGGAGGATTCGAGTCCGGTATGCAGAATCTTTATTGGACCGATATTTCGAAGCAATGGGGGACCAATATCTATCAGCAGGATGATCTCACACAGGCATTGTCCGGCGACTGGTTTGTCTGGTTTTCAGCCATGGAAGGTCTTGCAGAAACCGCTTCTTTGGCTCAGACCGCGGTTTTCCCTTCGCAGGGAGAAGCTGTGCTGAAATTCTGGCTGATGATGTTCGATGATCCTATGGGCTTTTTGGACGGCGGGAATCTGAACGTCAAAATAGACAATGAAACCGTTTTCACCGTGAGCGGAGAAGATACCGATATTTATCCGGAGTGGAAAGAAATTGCCGTGAATATCAGCAAATTTGCGGACGGTAAACCCCATACGCTCACGTTCGACGCGGATTTTCCCTTGGGAGCAATTACATCCTTTCTGATTGACGATGTGTCGTTGGAAGGCAAAAAAACAAGCGCCGGAGGCTTGAAGTTGGATGTCAACTCGGACGGCAAGGTCAATCTCGGAGATGTGATTTATCTTCTGAAGGTGTTCGCAGGACAAAATTAGCCGATAGCAGCAGGGCGGGCAGAGCCTGATTTATCGGACACGGGCAGACATCGGCTCTCAGGCTCTGCCCACCCTGCTTTTTCAATCGAGCCGGTCCCCGGTTTAGGAGATGATAAGGCATTTTCATCGAAAAAAGGAAGTTGTTGCCATGAAACAGGTTGCATCCTTACGTTACGGAGTCATTTTCAAGAAAGCATTCAGCGACCCTGAAATTTTCAAGGCTTTTGTCCGGGATTTTCTCGGAATCGAACTTGAAATCGAAAGAGTGGAAACGGAAAAAAGCTTTGATCCCCCGGTGGGCAGGGTCGCTTCCCGTTTCGATCTTTATGCTGAGGATAAGAAAAACCGTATTATTGTGGATATACAGCATGAACGTCACGAAGATCATTACGACCGCTTTCTGCATTACCACTGTGAGGCATTGCTCGAGCAGGTGGCAAGTTCGATAAGTTACCGCCACAATGTGAAAGTCTTTACGCTTGTGGTGCTGACATCGGGAGACAGACATAAAAAGGATATTTCTGTCATAGACTTCGATCCCAAAGACCTGAAAGGAGAAGCTCTCGGCGAAGTTCCTCATAAAATCATCTATATCTGTCCTAAATACGCGAACGAGGAGACGCCGGCATCATACCGGAAATGGATGCGGGCAGTGGAAGACAGTATGGACGGGCTTGTCGAAGAATCTGAATACAGCGATCCTCAGATCCGCAGGGTTTTTCAGCATATCGAAAAAGACAGCATCTCTCCCTATGAACGGGCAAAGATGTTTGACGAATACAATATGGAAGAACTGAAGCGGACAACTAAAGAAGAGGGATGGAGGGAAGGCAGGGAAAAGGGAAAAGAAGAAGGTATAAAAGAAGGCATCGAAAAAGGCAGAGAAGAAGCCGCCCGGAATCTTTTGCTGACCGGCAAACTGACGGTTGAACAAATTGCTGAAGTGACCGGGCTTTCTTTGGAGAGAGTGAAAGAACTTTCCATATAGCTCTGCTTTTCAGGCATGGTTTATTCGGAAAGCGATTTGCAGATAACTCAAACTGATCAGAAACGGGTATTAAAGTATGGAACAATTTTTTCAGCAACTGACAAACGGACTGGCTGTAGGCGGGATATATGCCCTGATCGCTCTGGGCTACACCATGGTTTACGGGGTGATGAAGCTCATCAATTTCGCGCACGGCGATCTTTTCACGCTCGGAGCCTACCTTGGACTGACTCTGCTTACTTCTATGGCATTGACAGACCGCATCGGCGCGTTTTCCGGCGTGCTGATTTTAGCCATGATGGTCATGGCGCTGACAGGTCTTGTGGGTATTATTCTGGAGCGGGCTGCATACCGGCCCCTGAGAGAATCGCCGAGGCTTTCCGCTGTGGTCTCCGCGCTGGGCGCATCTATTTTTTTGCAGAATACCGTCATGCTGATCTACGGAGCCAAATTCCATTTCTACCCGCAGGATATCCTTCCCAAAATGGCGATCCCGCTGTTCGGTATGCCCGTTCCTCTCATGCGGATCATCATTTTGCTGACATCGCTTGTGATGATGGCTGCCCTGTATCTCTTTATCCAGAAAACACAGGTGGGAACCGCAATCCGGGCAGCAGCCATAGATCAGGGCGCAGCCCGGCTCATGGGCATTGATGTGGACAAAGTCATCATGCTGGTTTTTCTGATCGGTCCGGCATTGGGCGGCGCAGCCGGACTGATGGTCGGGCTGTACTACGGTCATATCAATTTCACTATGGGGTGGATTTACGGCATGAAGGCATTTACCGCAGCCATTCTGGGCGGTATCGGCAATATTCCCGGCGCAATGGTCGGAGGACTTGTGTTAGGCGTAATCGAGGCATTGGGCGCGGCATACATTTCTATTGCATGGAAAGACGCAATTGCCTTCTGTGTGCTGATTCTTATTCTCATGATTCGCCCGACCGGACTTCTCGGAGAAAGGGTAGCGGAGAAAGTATGAAAGACAAAAGACTGATCTATGGCATTCTGTCAGGAGTTGCAGCAGTGCTGCTGCATCTGCTGCTGACGGTCTATGCAGTGGATTTCGAAACGCAGACAGGGATTTTTGCTCTGCTGTGCCTGAGTCTTATACTCATGGAAGGACACGCGGATTATTTCAGACTGGGACATACGGTCGGATACGGAATTTTCATCGCTCTGCTTATCACTTCGCCGCTGTTTCTGAATCGCTACTGGGTGGATGTGCTGAACAACGTAGGCTTATATGCCCTGCTGGGACTGAGTCTGAACATCATTCTCGGAAATGCCGGACTGTTCAACATGGGACATGCGGCATTCTATGCAGTTGGCTCATACACGGCAGCTATTGTGAATACTCAGTACGGAATTCCGGTACTATGGCTCATTCCCGCAGCAGGACTTACCGCAGGCCTGTTTGCCGCTGTGGTAGCCCGTCCCATCATTCATCTGCGCGGGGATTATCTCCTGATTGTCACTATCGGATTTGTGGAGATAATCCGGATTGCGCTGGTAAACAATGTGTTCGGGATTACCGGCGGGGCAAACGGCATTTTCGGCATTGCCCGTCCTGAACTGTTCGGCCACAAAATTCACAGACCGCATGAGTTTTTCTACCTGATATGGTTTTTTGTGGCAGTGACAGCAGTATTGTTTTATCGGCTGGAGCAGTCGCGTTTCGGACGTGCGCTGAATTTTCTCAGAGAAGACGAAGTCGCGGCGCAGGGCAGCGGCATTGACACGGCGCATTACAAGCTGATGGCTTTTGTTCTCGGAGCAACATGGGCAGGCATGGCAGGCGTGCTGTATTCAGCCAAAATGACGATTATCTCGCCGGAGTCATTCAGTTTCTGGGAATCGGTGCTGGTCTTTCTGATAGTTATTCTTGGGGGATCCGGGAGTATTCCGGGCGCGATTCTCGGAGCATTTCTGATTGTGGGACTGCCTGAAATCTTCAGGGGCTTTGCCAATGCCCGGATGCTCGTTTTCGGCGCAGCCATGATGCTGATGATGATATTCCGGACTCAGGGTATTCTGCCATCGCGGGCAAGGCGTTTTCAGACAGATTAGGGACATGCCGCCGGCCCGTCCCTGCAAGAGAAACTATACTGCCCACCGGCATAATCTGCGTTTTTGTAAAACGACTTTGCAAGTCGTTTTATCGGCAAAACGGTTTGCAAAACCGTTTTACAGAAAATTCGGAAAGCGCAGATTATGACGGTGGAAAGAATAACAGCAAATCAAAAAAGTTTTGATGACGGTTCAAACGATGAAATTTCAATTCGGCAAAAAAACAAAACCGGGCAGAAATGAGCTATGCCCCTGCGGGAGCGGCTTGAAATATAAGAAATGCTGCTCCGGAAAAAAGGAAGTCATATCGGATTTTGAAAGCATCCGGACTCTGTACTACAGAAAACACAAAATCCGGCTCAAGAAAGCAGAAGATATTGAGGGCATTCGGGCAGCAGGACGGCTGGTGCTTGTTTCTCTGGATTTGGCAGAAGCAGCTGTCCGTCCCGGTATAACTACCGATGAACTCAACAGCCTTGTCCATGAATTCACGATCAAAAACGGCGCAACCCCTGCACCGCTTAATTACCGCGGATTTCCGAAAAGTATCTGCACTTCTGTCAATGAAGTGATCTGCCACGGCATTCCCGGAGAAAGGGTTTTGAAAGACGGAGACATCATCAACATAGATGTCACCTCTATTTTAAAGGGCTACTATGCAGACGCCAACAAGACTTTTTTTGTAGGGACACCCGGACCCGATGCAGAAAAAATTGTGAGGGTTTCCAAAGAAAGCATGAACATCGGCATATCTATGGTAAAGCCCGGAAACACTGTCGGCGATATCGGCTGGGCAATCCAGAAGTATGCCGAAGGTCAGGGATGCTCGGTAGTCAGGGAGTTTGTGGGACATGGGGTAGGATTTGAATTTCACGAGGCCCCTCAGGTTCCCCATTATGGGAAAAAAGGGGATGGCATTGCGATGGTTCCCGGAATGGTTTTTACTATCGAACCGATGATTAATCTGGGATCAAGCGATCTCTATGTTCTGAAGGACAAATGGACAGCAGTCACAAAGGACGGATCCCTTTCCGCCCAGTTCGAACAGACGCTTCTGGTCACAGAAAACGGAGTTGAAAGTCTGACCCCATACAACTGAAATCATATTCCGAAGTCAGAAAGGCGGAGGATCACAAACCATCCTTATTAACTGATGTTACGCAGCCGGACGCAGATTCAGGGGTGCAATCCGTCCAGCTGTCATTCCTGCTTCCACAGGAATGACAGGGTGCGTAACCATTTACGATTCAAGGAGAAAATTTTATGGCTGACATAGATGAGCAGATTCTCAGGGCATCCAAAGAGATTATTGTGAAATTCATCGAGACCGGACGGGTTTCCCCCTCAGGTTTTTCCGAAACATTCAAAGAGATTTATCACGCTATCAAGGAGACCGTTAAAGGCTCTGATTCATCTGAACCGGAAAAGAAAAATAATCCGAAATAAGATGATTCTTGACATTTCCGAAAAAAGTGTTAAAGATTATGGGTTAGGCTTTTCTGCAACCCTCCTGAAGACGAGTTTCAGGAAGGAAGAGGAAATAACCGTATGTTCAGAAAAGGAGTTACTGTAATGAGATGCAACAGTTTAAAATGGTTTGTGATTGCAGGCTGCCTCCTGTTTTCCGCATCTGTATGTTTCGGGAGCGGAAATGAGGAACAGAAGGCTCCGTCCGCGGCTGTACCGGCAGATAGCTTTGAATTTCCGTCTGCCATCGAAGGTTCGAGCGTCGAACATAGCTTTCCCATCCGGAACACAGGCACTGCCCCTCTGAAAATCGAAAGTGTCAAAACCGGCTGAGGCTGCACAGCCACCTCTTATACCAAAGAGGATATCCCTCCCGGGAGTGAGGGAACGGTGAGTATCAAAGTCAATACAAGCGGTTTTGGCGGAAAAAAACTGAGTAAAAGTGCCACGGTTTATACGAATGACAAAATGCGTCAGAGGATTGAACTGAAAATTTCGGGCAATGTCGAAAAATTTGCCACTATTACCCCGGAAAGCAAAAGCATCAAGCTGTCCGGACTTCCGGGTCAGGAGATTGTCTCTTCTGCAATCATTATTCCCGAACCCAAATATCCGTTTAAAATTCTTGAAACCAAGGCAGCAAAAGGCGACAATATAGAATTCAAGCTGGATACGGTGAAAAAGGACAGCGGAACCGAATATGTGCTGACTGTCAAAAATTTAAAAAAAGACAAGGGCCGCTATTTTGACACGATTTCCATGAAAACCGACAGCGTGCTTCAGCAGGAAATCAAACTCAGTGTCTATGGCAATATTTCCGATCCTGAGCCGAAGCCGTCTGCCGAACAGCCGGGAAAGAAAGAATGACATCGGATGATGAAAGGAATAAAAGTTATTGCATTTGACTGTGACGGTGTCATGTTCGATACGGCAAAGGCAAACAGGTCGTACTATAACCGGATATTGAGGCATTTCGGAAAGCCGGAGATGAACCCCGGACAGTTTGCATACAGTCATTCCCACACTGCGGATCAATCTCTCGCGTATCTGTTTACGGATAAGCAGTCCCTTGAAGCAGCTCAGGCATATCGTAAGACCATGAGTTATGAGCCGTTTTTCAAAGAGATGGAAATCGAGCCGCATCTGAAGCCGCTGCTTGCAAAACTGAAGCCGCGGTATCAGACCGCTGTTGCCACAAACCGCACCGATACCATGCAGGGAGTTCTCATGGCTTTCGGTCTTGAAAAAGCCTTTGATTTTGTAGTGACTGCGGCGGATGTCGGGCGTCCGAAGCCTTTTCCGGATCCTTTGCTCAGAGTGCTGGAATATTTCGGAACAGAGCCTGATCAGGCTCTGTATGTGGGAGATTCGGAAGTGGACGAAGCCGCGGCAAAAGCAGCGGGAATTCCGCTCATCGCATATAAGAATCCCCGGTTAGACGCAGCTTTTCATATCAGCGGCTTAAACGAAATCGCAACCATACTGGACGGATAATTCCGGAATCGGGGAATTCGGCAACTTGCCGATTTCCCCGATTTTTGATTTGTCCATTCCCTCATCTTCAATCATTTATATCTCGATGTTCAAGTTTTTTTTCTGTCATTCCTGCGGAAGCAGGAATCCGCTGCCTGTTCATCTGCAAAAAACGGATTCCTGCTTCCGCAGGAATGACAGAGATTTCAGCAGAACCGGATCAAAAACTTGAACATCCAGTATATAAATCCTCAAACCGGAAAGACTATGAATTTACAAGAATATTATACGCGTTTCGGTGCGGATGAAAAGCTCATCGCCGATATTATGAGCGAAGCATTGTCTCAGGGCGGTGATTACTGCGATCTGTTTTTTCAGCACAGTGTCGGAAACCATATCGGACTTGAAGATAACGCGGTCAACCGGGCGCACAGCCATGTTGATTTCGGCGTAGGAATCCGTGTGCTGAAGGGTGAACAGACCGGCTATTCTTTTACTGACGAAGTCACACCTCAGTCCATGAAACTCGCGGCAAAAACCGCGGCAAAAATTGCCGATTCCGATAAAACCGTCAGCCCGGTTCAGGTGAAATTGCACAGGGTTCCGAATTATTATCCGATTGAAATTCCCTGGGAAACGGTTCCTGTGCCTCAGAAGATTCCGTATCTTCAGAAGATCAACGATGCAGTTTTCGCCGAAGATCCGCGGGTCGTCAAATGCAGTGTTTCCTTCGGCGAAGGAAATGCCTATATTCTGGTTGCAACTTCCGAAGGCAGAATGGTCTGTGACTGCAAACCGATGATGCAGATTTCTGTAAGCTGCACCGCGGAACAGAACGGCAGACGGGAGCAGAACTATTTTAATTTGTCTGCCCGCAAAGGCTTTGAATGCCTGACTCCGGAAACTGTGGAACGGCTGTCCGAAGAAACTGTCCGCCGGACTGTGGAGCTTTTCGATGCTGTCAAACCCGAAGCCGGAGAAATGGAAGTCGTTTTAGCCGCGGGCCGTTCCGGAATATTGCTGCATGAAGCCATCGGTCACGGGATGGAAGCGGATTTCAACCGCAAAAATATCTCGATTTTTTCCGATAAAATGAACAGCGCGGTGGCTGAAAAATTTGTCACTATCGTGGACGACGGCACCAATCCGAATCTGCGGGGTAGTATCAATACTGATGATGAGGGAAACGACACGGAAAGAACTTATCTCGTGGAAAACGGGATTCTGAAGAGTTACTTACATGACAGAATCAGCTCGCAGCATTACAAAGTAAAACCCACGGGAAACGGTCGGCGTCAGTCTTTCCGTTTTGCTCCTATGCCCCGCATGAGAAATACTTACATGCTTCCGGGACCGCATAAGAAAGAAGAGATTATCCTAAGCGTCAGAAAGGGTCTGTATGCTGAAACCTTTACTAACGGCGAAGTCTTTATCGGCGCGGGAGATTTTACTTTTTATGTGAAATCCGGCTATCTCATCGAAGACGGCAGACTCACCCGACCGGTCAAAGATGTCAATATTATCGGCAACGGTCCCGAAGTATTGAGAAATATTGTCATGGTCGGAGATGACCTTGAAATGGCAGAATCCGGGGGAACCTGCGGCAAAAACGGACAATCTGTTCCGGTATCTCTCGGATTGCCCACTGTTAAGGTTTCAAAAATCACGGTAGGCGGTATGAACTCATAATATGCAGAATGGGTGAATCGCCGCCGGATCGAATTACCGTGATTTTCATTCAGAATTCGGTATGTTGCTGAAGAAGGAAAAAATATGATAATGGAAACGGTCGCTTTAGAAATATCTTCTAACCTGACAGAAGCCTTGAGGGTGCCGCCCGCGGAACAAGCTGACAGACTGCGTCAGGAACTGGCCATACGACTGTATCAGAAAGAATTACTGAGTTTCGGCAAAGCGCGAGAATTGGCGCGAATGAGCAAATGGGAGTTTCATCATCTTTTAGGTCAGGAAAAAATTATCCGTCATTATGAGACAGCGGACTTGGAAGAAGACTTGGAAACGCTGGAGCGTTTAGATTGAAGGTTATATCCGATTCATCAGTTCTGATTGCTCTGAGTACTATCGGCCAGTTGCCGTTACTTCCTCTCCGATTTCCGGAAGGTATCCTTATTCCCCGGGCAGTCTGGCATGAGGTGGTAGAAGCCGGGAAGGGACAATCCGGCGCAGACGAAGTAAGCACCGCTACATGGATTACTGTATGTGAGGTGAGGGACAGCCCTTTACTTTCATTGCTACAAACAGAATTGGATTACGGAGAATCCGAAGCGATTGCCTTATGTGTTGAAAAACAGGCAGATGTGATTCTGCTGGATGAAAAGTATGCCCGCCGAAAAGCTCAACGTACAGGACTGACGGTTTTGGGTACGGTCGGGATACTGATTTGGGCCAAACGCAGCGGCTGCATAAACAGCTTACGAAAGCAACTGAATATCTTGCAGACAATAGGAAATTTTCATCTGAGCCGTGCCGTTTATAATCAGGCTTTGCAGAGTGTAGGAGAGGACATCACGTTTACTAACCTGAATTTATATAAAGGAGATTCCGAACATGAGACGATTTTTTCTTATATGGGCATTGATAGTATTTCCGGCAAGTGATTTTGTAAAGGAGAGAAAAAAATGAACAGAATGCTTACGGCAATACTGATGTCTGTTTTGCTTTTCCCGATCAATGTATCGGCAGAACAGCTTGTTTTCAGCGTGCTGGAAGATTTTGCGCCCTATCAGTATATGGAAAATCAAAAATCTGTGGGCTGCGATGTGGATATCATGAACGAGGTCTGCAAACGGCTCGATATCGAATTGAAAGTTAAGCCGCTGCCGTGGAAGCGGGCTTTGAAAACCGCTGAGAATGGGGATTCAAGCGGCCTTCTGACCGTGCTGCATACCGCAGAGCGGGAAAGCTTTCTGTATTTCACCTCGGAACCCGTCCATATCCAGAAAAATGTGATCATTGCCCGAAAAGGAAGCGGTATAACCATAAAAAGCTTTGATGATCTGAAAGGCAAAGAAGTAGGCGTGGTTGCCAATTTTTCTTACGGTACGGAATTCGATAAGTATGATGGATTGAAGAAAACCGTGTGCTACGGTCAGGAAGAATTAGTACGGATACTGGATAAGGAGCGTATAGATTTGGCAATGGGAGCAGAAGACCCTTTTCGTTTCATCTGGAAAAAGCTTGATCTCAAAGAACGGTTCGAAGTGGTCTATGTCATAGCCGAACTTCAGGCATATACCGGCTTTTCCAAAAAAGGCTGCGGCGAAAATGGAAAAGTCATGGCTGATAAATTCAGTGAAGTCATGCGTCAGATGAAAGCAGAAGGAGTGATCGGGAAAATCATGGATAAGTACCGTTGAACGGCTTCCGAATCGCCGACGGATTCTGCCTGAATCTGAGCCGGAGAAAATTTATGAGCCTGCGATTGAAAATATTGTCGGGATTTCTGATTCTGACAACAATGCTGTTTGTTGCCGGAGGAATGTCCATTTATGAGCTGGCCTCCGTCGGCACATCTGTCCAGAAACTTCTGGATGATAATTATAAAAGTATAAATGCCGCAAAAATGATGATCGAAGCTCTTGAAAGGGAAGACAGCGGTGTGCTGCTGATCCTTTCGGGCAAATGGGAAGAGGGCCGCTCTGCGGTTACAGCCGGCGACAGTCTGTTTCAGAAAGGCTTCGATATTGCCCGGTACAACGTCACCATTCCCGGAGAACACAATTATGTCAATGCCATAGAAAAAAAATATAAAAGCTATAAGAATCTATGGGCAGGGCCCATTGCCGACACAAAAAACGAAGATAATCTTAACTGGTATTTTCAGGAAATCCGCAATGCTTTTCATGAAGTCAAATCCTCGGTCGGAGAACTGACAGCCTTAAATGACCGTGCCATGTATCAGACCGCTTCGATGCTGAAAAACAAGGCGCACCGGGCGATCATGCCGGGAATTATCGCCATTCTGTCGGCATTTGTATTTACCGCTGTTTTCAATTTCTTTATCCATTACTATGTGGTCAGCCCCATTATTGAAATCACCCGCGGTATCCGGCTGTTTACAGCGATCCGGAAACCTTTTGACGTGAAAATCGAGACTAAAGACGAACTGTTCCATCTGATGTCCTCGGTTCAGGAACTGCTGGCTCAGTCCCAAAACAGCAGGGAGTGCCAAAATGAAATTTTGGCAGGGGATGAGACAAAAAAATGAGACCTCATATCATTCTCAGGTATATCGGAGTGGTTCTTGTATTTAACGCGGTCTTTCTGACCATTTCAGCGGTCATCTCCGCGGTGAACCGGGATTCTTCATTTCTGCCGCTGTTCTGCAGCTCGGTCATCACCCTGCTTTTCGGCGCATTTCCTCTTATTTTCGTTCCACCGGCAAGACAGATCACAAACAAAGAAGGTTTTATGATCGTCATGTCAAGCTGGCTTTTATCCTGTCTTGTCGGCGTCATACCCTACGTTCTGTGGGGCGGCGAGTTCAGCTTTGCCAATGCCTGGTTTGAAAGCGTATCCGGTTTCACTACTACAGGCGCCACGATCCTCAACGATGTCGAAGCCCTTCCAAAAGGATTGCTGTTCTGGCGGGCATCAACGCACTGGATCGGCGGTATAGGTATTGTAGTTTTCATGCTGTCCGTGCTGCCTGCGATGGGAAGCGCGAGAATGGTCTTATACCGGAACGAGATGTCTTCTCTGGCAATGGACAATTTCCGGCACAGCACTGCCAAGACTTTGCAGATATTGCTCGTGGTCTATGTGGGACTGACAGTTCTCGAAACTGTTTTGCTGACATTATGCGGAATGACTTTATTTGATGCTCTCACCCATTCCTTTGCCACTATTGCCACCGGCGGCTTTTCAACAAAAAATCTGAGTGTTGCAGCTTTTGACAATCTGGCAGCAGAAATCATTATTATGATTTTTATGATATTGTCGGGTATCCATTTCGGGCTTCTGTTCAATGCCATTACCGAAAGTCCTCTTGATCTGTGGAAATCTTCTGTGGTAAAGTATTATCTCCTGTCCATGGGCATAGGGATCGCAGCCGTAACCGTCAATATTCACGGCTCTGTTTTTCCGGCATGGGGAGCCGCACTCCGCTACGCGTCTTTTCAGTTGCTTTCCGTAGGCACATCTACCGGTTTTGCCACAGCCGATTCCGCTATATGGCCGCCATTTGCCCAAATGGTGATGATATTTTTTATTCTGCAATGTTCATGCGCGGGTTCGACTTCCGGGGGCATCAAGGCGGACAGAGTGGTTATCTTCTGGAAATCCGTCATAAAAAGAATTAAAAAAATACAGCATCCCAGCGCGGTGGTAGCAGTAAAAGTCAATAATGAAATTGTTCACGACGATGTGATCGAAATGAGTGTGCTGTATATCGCGCTGTATATTACGATTGTCTTTATCGCAAGCGTCTTGCTGACTGCAATGGGGGTTGACAGTCTGTCTGCATTTTCCGGATCCGCTGCTACGATGGGGAATGTGGGTCCCGGGTTCGGAACCGTCAGTTCTCTGGGAAATTTCAGCCGGATTCCGGATCCCGGGAAATGGATTCTTTCCGCCAATATGCTCCTCGGACGGGTGGAGATATTCGGTCTGATTTTGTTGCTGACGGCAAGGTCATGGAAATAAAAAACCGAACCCTCGTACCGGGAGAATGGAAATGAAACAGTTGTTTTCCACAAAAGAAGTGGCTAAATTTCTGGATATAAACGAAAAAATGGTTTACTCCCTGATTTCCGAAAAAGGGCTGCCGGCAACAAAAATCACAGGAAAATGGCTTTTCCCGCGGCATCTCGTGGAGCAGTGGATCGAAACCCATACCCTCAACTATCCGGAACCTTCAACCCGTCTCCCGCCTTATCACGGATTGCTGATTGTCGCGGGCAGCAATGATCCCCTGCTGGAAAGAACCCTTTCTCTTTTTAATGCCCGCAATCCGGATCACATTGCAGTGTTCGGAAATATCGGGAGCATGGGAGGATTGCGGGCATTGAGACTGGAACTCTGTCATATCGCATCAAGTCATCTGCTTCAGGAAAATGAAGAAGAATACAATTTTGACTTTGCCACACAGGAACTGGAGAAAATGCCCGCTGTGATCAATTTCTGCCGGAGAGAACAGGGGATACTGGTTCAGAAACAGAATCCCCTTAAAATCCGGTCTGTTGCAGATCTGGCCCGTCCCGGAATCCGAGTCGTAAACCGGGGACCCGGCACCGGAACACGCCTTCTGTTTGACCGTGAACTCCGTAAGGCAGGCATCAGCACCGACACTCTCGACGGTTATCATCATGAAATGCCGCGGCATTTGGATGTCGGAATAGAAATTCTGTCAGACCGTGCAGATGCAGGGCCCGGTATCCGCCCCGTGGCATCACTGCTCGGTCTGGATTTTATTCCGTTGCGATGGGAGCGATATGACCTTTTAGTGACAAAGGAACGTTTTTTTGATCCGGGAGTACAGCTTTTTCCGGGAATTCTTCACGAACAGTCCTTTAACGATCTGGCCGGAACCTTTGAGGGCTACGACATAAGTCTTAGCGGAAAAATGGTCTTCCCGCGACAATAAGTATCACTCGGCTCCGGCAATGTTTTTCTCATATTGCAGTTCGGCGGCGACTGCCGTATTTCCGACTGATTTGCCGCCGATAAGCTTTTTTCTCTTTTCTGCTTTGCACCTGCCGAAACTAAAAAAAACCGCTTTGAAGAACTGCCGGCGAAACTATTTTTTATTTTTTTCAGGACCGAAGGATACCTTGACAACAAGATCCATATCTTCGTTTCCGGCAGCTTTCCGTATCATTCTGAGCAGCAGTTCTTCCAGAGCTTTCGCATCCGACGGCACATCCGCAACAGCTTTTGCAGCCTTAGGCAATCCCGCAGATTTCGGCGGTCTGCCCGGATGTCTCTTCTCAGGCGTCCCTTTTGCCGTCTCTTTTACAGTTTTTTCGACAGCCGTTTTTCCGGTTTCAGGTACAGATTTTGCATACTTCCGCAGTCCGGGAAAATCTTCCAGCGCTTCTTCAAGCACATATTTGTCCGGACCTATCTTCAGCGTCAGTCCGTAAGCTTTATCCTCCGTAAGCGCCAATGCTTCCTCGACCATCGTATATACAAATCCGTTTTCCCCCTTGTTTTTCCGGATAAACAGACCCAGATCACATCGTTTGCTGTCGGTGATCTTGGAAAGCATACTTGCCACGTCCTGGATTTTGATTTTCTTTTTTGCCGCCTTGGAGACCATAAGGACAATCTCGCCGGATGTCAGCGTTTTGCCTGTGAGCAGCGCGGCTACGATAAGCCGGCTCTTGCTTTTGCTTTCTGTTTTCTTCTTCATTATTGACAGATATCCTTTCTTTATTTGATAGTGTTACATCGGTTGCAGTCCACAGATATATAGACTTTCAGAAATTAAATTTCACTGCGTTATCGGTCGGAGATATACGAAAAGAGTATGATCTCCTCCCTGCTGCCTTGTGAAATTTAATTTCTGAAAATCTATAGACAGTCTAACGTCATCTTTTTGTTTTGTCAAGGATTGAGATTAGTATTACATAATTTTTCCGCAAATCATATTGTTAAAACCTGCACACTGCCGGACAGAAAAATACAACATGCTGATTTTATTAAAAAGAATAAGATAACTGCCTGTAATAAAAAACATCGGGCTGCAGAAAATTGTCCGGCAGTGCGGTTTGCGCCGTTGAAACGATTTGCAAAATTGTCCGGCAGTGTGTAAAATCGGTCATTTTTTACATATATAC
>DYRK01000602.1:0-1197 GCA_020718785.1 Desulfatirhabdium butyrativorans
TAAAGCATCTTCTGATTTTTGCCGAAATAATACACTCAAACTATTCAAGGAGGCAACATGATAGTAGGAATTCTGAAAGAAATCAAACCGGAGGAAAACCGCGTGTCCATGACTCCGGCAGGCGTGGAGATCATGAAACAAAACGGGCATACCATGCTGGTGGAGAAAAACGCGGGCTTATGCAGCGGCTTCGAGGACAGCGATTATGTCGGTCACGGCGCGGAGATTGTCAATACTGCAAAAGAAATTTTCGACCGTTCCGATATGGTCATGCACGTCAAAGAACCTCTGCCGCCCGAATATGACCTTATCAGGGAAGGACAGATTGTTTTTACCTATCTTCATCTGGCTGCATTTGAACAACTGACCCGCGTGCTTGTCAAAAGCAAATCTGTCTGTATTGCTTATGAAACCATTCAGAAAACAGACGGTTCCCTGCCGCTGCTCACCCCGATGAGCGAAGTTGCCGGACGCATGGCAATCCAGCAGGGCGCAAAATATCTGGAAATGGCTCAGGGCGGACAGGGCATTCTGCTGGGCGGCGTGCCTGGCGTTGATCCGGGTATGGTAGTTATTATCGGCGGCGGTGTTGTCGGAACCAATGCGGCAAAAATGGCCTGCGGTCTGGGCGCGAAAGTCTATGTGCTGGATATGAATCCGGAGCGTCTGCGCTATCTGAGCGACATCATGCCTGCCAACTGTTTTCTGCTCATGTCAAGCCCGGCTGTTATCCGGGACCTTATCACCCGCGCGGATGTGGTGGTGGGAGCGGTGCTGATTCCGGGTGCAAAAGCCCCCAAACTGATGACCGCGGATATGGTGAAAACAATGAAAAAAGGCTCGGTGCTGGTGGATGTGGCAATAGATCAGGGCGGATGCTTTGAAACTTCAAAAGCGACCACGCATTCCAATCCTATCTATATTGTTGACGGCGTGGTGCATTACTGTGTTGCCAACATGCCGGGCGCGGTGGCAAAAACTTCTACGATGGCTCTGACCAACGCCACCCTTCCTTACGCGGTTCAGATTGCAAACAAGGGATGGAAAAAAGCCATGCAGGAAAACAAAGAGGTCAGACTCGGCGCGAATGTCATCAGCGGCAAAATCACCTGTAAAGGTGTGTCGGATGCTTTTGGTCTTGAATACACGCGGATTGACGGGCTGCTTTAGGAGGGGGCTGGGTGCTTGGTACTGGGT
>DYRK01000602.1:1297-3597 GCA_020718785.1 Desulfatirhabdium butyrativorans
ACCCGGTACCCGGTACCCGGTACCCAGCACCCGGTTCCCAGCACCCAGCACCCGGTACCCAGTACCCAGTACCCGGTTTCCCTTCATCCCATAAATACCGTCAGCACATCTTTCCGTGCATTCACGTGCTGAACGGTGATCTGAATAAGGTCTTCCGGCTTCAGATTTATGCCGCCCGACATGGGAAGGTTGCATTCTGTCATATATTCAGTAATGAGGATGAGATAATCGTTTTTCCGTCTGCTGAGTACGACAGCCTCTTCTTTTTCCCCGATTCTGCCCTCGAGATATTTCAGAAGCCAGTAGCGTTTGCGCCGATATTGGATTTTTGACACGCAGCTCATGGGATGCTCGAGCAGGTGGATAACACGGTCTATATCTTCCGCGGTCAGGGGCGTTTCCAGCCCGAAAACAGACCGTATCTGACGCTGGGTAATCAGATCGGAATATTTGCGAATGGGCGAGGTCGCGGTCAGATACGCTTCCAGTCCCAGACCTGCATGGCGTTCAGGGTTGTGGCTCAATACGAAACGGCTCAGAAGTTTGCGCTGCATCCAGTTCTGAAACAGAGTTCCTTCGTCATCTTTATACAGACGGGTTTTGGGACCCGGCTGTGACCTGAATATCGCGGGAAGATGATGATCTGCCAGAAATTTTGCCATCATCCAGTTTGCCATTATCATCAGTTCTGCCACAAGAAGTCTTCCGGGGCTTTCACGGTTTGTCCGGGAAATATTGAGTTCGCCGTTTTCATCCACCCACAGATTGATCTCCGGAAGCGATATCTGAATCGCACCGTCGTTTAATCTTTTCTGACGGAATTTTTTCGCAATGTCATAAAGCAGCGATATGTCTTTGTCTTCTTCTGCCATCTGATTGACTTCATTGTAATTGAGCTGATGCTTCACCCTTATCAGGCTCGGAACAATCTCATATCCGAGGATGTCGCCCGACAGACTCAGTTTTACCAGAGTGCTGACTGCGGGACGCAGTTCTCCGGCTTTAAGGCTGCAAATATCTTCGGCAAGATCGGGGGGAAGCATGGGGATTTTCTGATCCGGCAGATAAATGGAACTTCCGCGGACAAGTGCCTCCCGATCAATCGGGTCGCCTTTTCTGACAGAATGCCCTACGTCAGCGATATGAATCCCCAGACAATAATGATCGCCTTTATTTTCTATACTCAGCGCATCGTCAAAATCAAGGGTTGCCTGTCCGTCTATGGTAATCAGCGGGAGCATGGTCAGGTCTCTGCGTCCCGACAGACGCATATCGGAAAGTTCGGACAGAGATAAAATGACCGGGCTTTGGGTTTCCGCGGTTCGGGAAAGGCAGGTTTCTTTAAGCCTGCGGTTTTCTGCGATGAGATTTGCACTCTGCGCCGTTATTTCATCGGAAAAAGACACGGGAATGTCGAACTGCCGGAGTTCCAGATTTTCATCTTTATCCCACACGCCTGCTTTTACGAAGACATCGAACAGCACATCGTCGCCGGTCATACCGGCTTTGGCAAGCATGGCTTTTCCCAGTTCGTAATGTTTGCTTTCTTTGTCAAAGAGATAGACAGATTCGAGGATTTCTATGTATTCCGCTGTACGCTCCGGATCAAATCCCGCGGTATCGCCGCTATTGTTCATGACGGCTTTGAGCCAGTTTGCACCCTCTTCGGTGATTCTGTTTTTCCGGGCAGCCTCATTTGCCTGATATTCTATCTGTCCGACCTGTTCCTGTGTATTCGGAAAAAACCGGTCTGTGTTGAATTTGAAATAGAGCTTGTCATGAAAAAATGCTCTGACAACAGCCGATTCATGGTCTCCGTCCGAATTATTCGGAAAACAGAAATCGGTCATGGTGTGAAGGTCTATCCATTCCTGCTCGGTATTCAGAACTTCCCACAATTCTTTGATATCAATCTGCTCGGCATAAGTTTTGCGCCGGTCTGCCGCTTTTTTCGCAGCTTCGACCAGCCGGTCTCTGCCCAGAGAAAGATCAAGGCGTGTTTTGGAACTGTGCGACAGCCGTCCTTCCGAAAGCTTGACTTCACGGTTGCTTTCGGTAAGAAGCCTCAGCCTCTGATTTTTCGCTTCCAAAACGACCGCGCATACAATTTTCTGACGGTCTATATATTCGACAATGTTTCCTGATTCCATAACCGCCTATTCTATCAGTCGGTCTGATGAAAGTCAATGTCAGGATAATTTCTGAATCGCCCGACGCTGTGAGTTCCTCGTGAACATTGTTCACATTTTCTCGTTCCCAAGCCCCGGCTTGGGAACGCACTTGCCGGGGAGGTTCCCCGG
>DYRK01000603.1 GCA_020718785.1 Desulfatirhabdium butyrativorans
ATCTGCGCCCGAAGCCCCGGCTTCGGGCCGTCTCCCGTCACGGGAAGCCGGGGACCTCCCCGGCAAGTGCGTTCCCAAGCCGGGGCTTGGGAACGAGAAAAAAGGTCAGTGTACAGCCTGATCAGGATCAATTCCGGCATTCTTTAATAACAGGAGCAGCCGATCCGCCTTTTTCCGAGCCAGTTCCTTTTCTTTCTCAGACTGTTCCGCCTTTTTCCGAGCCAGTTCCTTTTCTTTCTCAGACTGTTCCGCCTGTTTCAAAGCCAGTTCCTTTTCTTTCAGAAACTGTTCCGCCTGTTTCAAAGCCGTTTCTTTTTCTTTCCGAGCCTTTTCCATTTCCGCAAGAATGGTGTTTCTTACGGACTCCGCTTCCAGCCGGCTCTGATAACGCAGGTAATTTTTCTGATTTTCCGAGAAATCTTTTATAATTCCCATGGCATACCTCATTTCTTCCGTGTCCAATATTTCCGGCGGAGAATCCGCATCCGGGTTTCCGCCTTCCCTGAAAAGATACAGCCACCGGTCTTTTTCCGTGCAGGCACCGCCGGACATCTTCCATTTCGGAAGTTGCAGAATATGGACGGCAAAGTGGCCGGTCAGGGTTATTCTGTTCTTCAGATTCCAGATGACAAAGGGGAGATGAAAATCCTCTGTTTCTGCAAACAGGCTGTCTTTGAGCAGCCATATCGAAATGACCGGCGTAAGGAGGCTGAAACTTTCTCCTCTGCCGATAAGCGAGTGATAGACCGTACTCCATGTGTATAAAATTCTCGCAGGCAGGGCCGGATGAACAACAGCCTGTATTTCAATCTGATAACTGTTGCCGGCCCCGTCTTTTGCCTTGACATCAACGATGCTCAGTCTGTCTGTCTCGAATTCCCGTTCATTGTAGGGATCAATAATAATGACTTCGGAAATTCTTTCTTCAGCCGGAGGCTCCAGCACCGCATTCAGAAAATGAATCAGCAGATTTTTATGTTTTTCGCTGCCGAGAAGCGCCTTGAAAACACAGTCAACCGTAGGATCAATCCGGTGTTTCATATCAATTTTCCCGATGTTTCGGATTTTGTGGGATAACATTATGATTCCATAATGCAATAAGCATAAAATCACAGACAGGACTTGTCAAGAAGAATGTCAAATCAATCCGGAGTGCAAAAACAGAGCGTAGCGTTTTTTTGCACACAGTTTTTTTTTCAAAGGCATGTCACGAAATTCGAAAAAACGGACATTATATATGACAGGCAGACAGAAAGGGGAATTCTGTCCGGACGGAAAACATGAATGAAACTTTTTTAGGAGGTCAAAATGAAAGAAAAAATCAGAAATCGGACGAGTTTGATCGGCGCAATCGCGCTGGCAATTGTTCTGGCAACGGGGTTCTTTACCTCTGAAGTTTTTGCCGCTTACACTTACAGTGCTTCGCCAAGCTCTACAAGCAACGGCAGCAGCAGCTGGGGAACTGCGTATCTGAAATTGAGCGTGTCTATCAGCGGTTCCACCGCTGATTTCAAGGTGACAAAGATAGACGGCGGCACGTTCACCAATAACGGAACGCTTTATCTTAAAGTCGGAACTTATGAAGCGACCGCGGCAACTCACGATCAGAAACCTGTTCTTGCCAAGGATAACAAATTGGAGATTGTTCTTAGCGATAACCTTGATGAGTGGCCCTCTGCCGCATCTTCGACAGATTATTATGTCAGGGATGAAGTCAGCGATGCTGCGGGTCCTCGCTTAGTATGGGTCGGTCCCATCACGATCACCAGAAAAGAAGTTACCAATGAGGCACCGAAAGTCTCGATTACAGCCTGTCCCTCAAGCGTCTTGACAACCTCGTCTTATACCTTCAAATGGAGCGGCACTGATTCCGACGGACTTGTTTCCGAGTATTATTACGGTCTGGACGATTCAACACCGGATATTCGGATTCCGGCAAGCCTAAGTGTCCCTTCTTACACATGGACGGGTCTGAGCAGCGGTTCCCATACCTTTTATGTGAAAGCCCGCGATAATTCCGGGGCTGAATCCACGGTCGCATCATGCAGTTTCTCTGTCAATGTCCCCAATAAGGCGCCGACAGTTTCACTTACACTCTGTCCTTCAGGCGAATTGATAACCTCGTCTTATACTTTCAAGTGGAGCGGAACAGATACTGACGGCTCTGTTTCCCAGTATTACTACGGCTTGGACGATTCGACTCCCGATATTCCGACAAGTGAAAGTTCCTACACATGGACGGGTCTGAGCAACGGTTCCCATACCTTTTATGTAAAAGCCCGCGATAATTCCGGGGCTGAATCCACGGTCGCATCATGCGTTTTCAATGTCAACGCACCGGCCAATAAGCCGCCGACAGTTTCATTCAGAAACTGTCCGACAAGCGTAGTGAAAACTTCGTCTTACACTTTCGATTGGATCGGCACGGATCCGGACGGTTATATTTCTCAGTATTACTATGAATTGGATGATCCGACGCCCGATATTCCGACCGACGGAACTTCCTACACATGGACAAGCCTGAACACCGGTTCGCATACCTTTTATGTGAAAGCCCGTGACAATTCCGGGGCTGATCCATATATCGCGGCATGTCGGTTCGATGTTGACCGATCCGGAACAGAGGAAGGTATCCCAATACCGCAATTCAGAATCGGCGGCATCCCGTCTCAGGTCGCGTGGCACGGCACCACATTACAGTTCAGGGTTTACTGCGAATTTTCCGCTACGGTTTTTTCCAAAACCGTCAACGGGTCGCCTGCCGGAACAATTAATTTTGACACTTCCACAGGGCTGTTCACTTATACGCCTGCGGACACAGACACCGTGCAGTTTTTTGTGGAATTCACCGCAACATGCGGAGGGGAGTTGGTATCGCAGGAAGTGGAAATCAACCCCATGCCGCATCTGCCGTCCGAGCAGACGGTTTTCGGAATAGACCCGAAAACTTATCCTGATGCGGAATACATGGATTATGTTGTCCGCAGTGATGTGAAAAGCGAGACTGCGGAAAGTTTCAACAATGTGAGCCGCAATACCCGCTCGGTCAGTATTTCCGGCAAAACCCTTGTGTTTCAGAAAGATTTTGGCAAAAACACCCTGTACAATGACTATAATAACAACGAGGACATCAAAGAATTCAAGGTGTTTGCGGAAACGGTGATTATCCGAAACCCGCTGAATCTGCCTCAGACCAATATGACCATCTATGCAAGGGAACTGCGGTTTGAAGATGTCGGGACTGAAAAAGCCTGTATCAACACCACGCCGAAAAGTCTTAGCACCCGTCCGGCAGGCACTACAGGAATAGCAGGTTCTCACGGACTGCCAGCAGGCAATGTCACCCTGCATCTTGAGAAATTCTCTGCTGTGGGTACTGATAAACGCTTTATCCTGAACGGCGGAAACGGACAGACTGGGGGTTTGGGAAAAGACGGAGCGGCAGGTACATCACTGTCGTTTATAACGGTGCATAGTTATACCACTGTTGTTTACGAAAAATATGAGAGAGAATCATTTCCGATGGTTTGGGATAGACCAACTATATACTATCAAATATTCTTACCAGTCACCCCCTGTAGACTATCAAATATTCT
>DYRK01000604.1 GCA_020718785.1 Desulfatirhabdium butyrativorans
ACCCTTCCAGATAATAATACAGCACATCATCAATTCCGACACGATGCCCTTTCAGGCGAATGTCTTCAGGCGTGATAAAATCAAAATAGTCTTCCAGTTTCACATCCTATGTTCCTTTCTTAATTAACCGTCCCCGGATTTTCAGCACAGAGCGATTGCCGATACGACCATAGCCGCAAAAACTTTGATATTCGGAGTTTTCATGGGCTTTCCTTTCAGTCAATACGCTTTCATCCCTCAATCCTTTTGCCTTTTTCCAGAGCCAGTTTGTTGAAAAAATTATAACGGAATGTTCATTCCGACTATCAGCCTGAACCATTCCGAGCCTGCATTTGAAACCGTATGCATCGCCGCGGCAGGCAGGATACTTTTGTCGGATTTTTCCATCACCCGCCCCAGCACCAAACTCCCGAATATTGTCAGACATGCCCAAAATGAGAGATGGGAAATGCCATGCCCTATTCCGAAAAGCAGGGATACCACGAGATTTTTATAGGTCAGAAATCCCAAAGAACGGTTTTGCCAGACTGAGGCAAAACATTTTTCCTGAAGATATCCCCTGAAAAAAAATTCTTCGATAAAAGCCAAGGGCATTGCCAAAAAAATCTTTTCTGTCAGAATTTTCACGCTTTCTTTCAAACCGGGATGAAGGAGCATGGCTTTCAGGTATCCTTTGACAATCGCCAGAAGCCCGGCATAAAAAAGGATTGCGCCCAGCATTGCCAGACTTGCTGCAATCAGCCAGCCCGATGTTCTGAATCCCAGCATCTGTTTCAGCTCGCGGTTCGTGCCTGTATAAAGCGGAATGCCCATTCCTGCCGCCAAAAACAGCCAACCCGCTTTCCCGCTGATATGATTGAAACAGAATGCCGCGGCTACGATGACGGCGTAAGCCGCAAAGCTCGAAGCGACCTGAACTTTCGCACCAGCATGAGACTGCCGATTATCACAAAGCCCAGACATATCCATTGATTCCATGACAAAGCTCCGATCATGGGTCTGACATCGCCCCGGAAAAACTCCACGGCAAAGCGGAGCAGTCCGTAACATATCCCGTAAACCCACAGCAGATTTCCCCTGAAATTCTGGCGGTTTCTCAGCCTCAGCAGCAGAATGAGGATGCAGAAATTTCCTGCCGCCATATACAACTGCGTGGGATGCACCGGTATTCCTTTGAAAATACAGCCGCATGAGGGCTTGCTGAAGATGACTGCCCAGGGCAGATCATACGCGGGTTTCCCGTGACAGCACCCCGCGGAAAAACAGCCGATCCGGGCGAAAACGGAATACAATGCAACAGACGTTACACTGATATCCACATAGTCAAAGGCTTGAGAGCGGATTTTGGGATGGACACGGACAAAGAGCAGAACGGCAAAAAGAACCCCGCAGATTGCTCCTATGGATGCAACGCCTCTGCCCGTGAACACCTCCCAGCCGCTCAGTTTTTGAAACAAAACAGCATAATACAGCCTGCCGCCGGTATAGGCGGCTGCCGCAACAAGAAAGCACAGATCAATCACAAGGGTATGCGGCAGCCTCTTTTCCCTTGTCAAAACCAGTGCCAAGCCGATGCTTGCAAAAAATCCCGAGATGTATGCAAGCAGATAGCTGTTGATTCCCACACCGAATATGCTGAACAAATGCTCCGGATACATTCTGTCACTCTTTTCTTGTACAACACCGAGCTGCACCGAGCCGAATGCACAGCCATATCGTCAATATCAGAAAAAGGGGCAGCCCCCATGATCCGGCTTTCACAAAGAAATCCTGTCCCTTGTGTATCATATTCAGTTCAGTAACGTCATAGACCGTATCACCAAAATCTTCACAAGTAGACTCAGCCATCACATCCTCTTTATCAAATATCCTGATCTTATGCTCATCAAGAAACTTTGATTTTGTTGGAATACCACAGATCGAGGGAGGAACATCAGCCGACTCCTTATTCTTGAAATCTCCGATATGGCGCGGCAAATGCAACCGTTCAACTGTTTCAGGTCTAAGTTGTGCATTCTCAAGATAGGCTCTGTGTGTAGCGCCTGTGTCGAATCTGGTTCCCCATGTTATGGTTTGATTATCCTCATCTACACGTCCTAAAACTGTTCCTTCGATAAGATTTTCGACTTCGGATTCAGGAATTCTTTCGCCATAAGCGCTGATGAAGTAATCCAACCCGCTCGGATCAATGAAACTCAAAGGATTCTGTCCCGCATACTGATAGGGATTCACCGACTTGGCGTCATCTTCGTATTTCCATGCCGGATCCCGGGACAGAAAACGGGCAGTCAGCGAATCGTAATATCTCGCTCTCATCTGATACAGCCCGGTTTCGCCTTCCTGACGCACGCCCTGCTGTCCGATGTAGGTGAAGGGCTGATCGCCGGTTCCCTCATGTTTCACCGTCTGTCCGTAAGGCGTGTATCCGTAAGAATCCGTAACATTTCCGCTCGTATCCGTGAGAAAAAGCGTGGTTCCCAGATGATTGAAATGATAAAAGCGCGGGGTGTTCGGCAAATCCACATAATACAGCAGAAGTCCGCCGGGCGTATAAACATAAAAACGGGTGAACGCGCTGTTTTTCTTTTCCGCGATCAGGGGATGTCCCTCAATCGCGTAATTGTAGAAATATTCGGTCGTAACACCGTTGACTGTGCGTTTTGCGACTTCACCTCCCGCCGTGTATTCATAACTGACCGATGTTTCACCCTTTTTGATGCCGGTCAGACGGTCTGCGCTGTCCCAGGTATAAGCCCGCTCCGGATCCGCCAGCCTTCTCCCGCGTTTGTCATAGGAAAAGCCGGCGGCATTGGCTTGGCTCGCTTGGTCATAAGCGAATTCTTTTATCTCCGCGCCGAGAAAAGATTTCACATCCAAGGGCAAGTCCTCGATGATACTCGTAATCTCGTTTGCAAGATTATATGTGAACTCCAATTTGCCTTTGGTGCCGTGCGTGAGGGTTTTGATCCTTCCGTTGAGGTCTCTTTCGATGGTCGTGGCGATTCCGTTGGAACGCTCGATTTTGATCAGCAGCCGGTCGTCATCATAGGTGAACTGAATCCACGAATTGCTGACGCTGTCGCTTACTTTGGCGACCAATCCCCGCGGATCGTAGGTATAGGCAACGGTCATCTCACCGTCATATCCTGCGGTCAGCATCCGGCTGCGGTCATCATAAGACGCGCTGAAATCGGCATTGTTGATCCGGGTGCCGGTGATGTTGTTCCGGGTATCATAAGTCAGATTCACCGCCGCGCTTCCGCTCTCCGTTATATGGTTGAATTCATCGTAGGTGTAACTGAGAGCGAGTCCGTCGCTGAAGGCTCTTTTCAGCAGATTGCCGTTGGCATCATAGGTGCGTGTCTCCGTCTGCTGATCCGGATAAGTGACCGTGCCGATACGCCCCATGGTATCATATAGATAAGTCCACATATTGTTGAGCGGGTCTTTGAGAGTTTTGATTCTGCCCATGGGCGTGTATTCGAAATCCCAGTTTTCCCCGCGCTGATCCTTTATCCGGGTAACTAACCCCAGTCCGTTCCGGGTGTAGAAGGTGTTTGAAAATTAGTACAACTAAATAAATTTTTGTTTACAGT
>DYRK01000605.1:0-1801 GCA_020718785.1 Desulfatirhabdium butyrativorans
CTGTTTATCAATATTTTCGATCTGTTCCGATTGGCAGGATATGCCATGGGATGTCTTTTTTTTATAGCCACGGTTTTTTTTGTGGCAAATACGATCAGGCTGGTTCTTTATTCAAGGCGTGAAGAAATTGAAATCATGCGTCTGGTCGGCGCGTCCGAGGGTTTCATCAAGGACCCTTTTTATATTCAGAGTTTCATACAGGGAGGACTCGGCGGTATAATCGGGCTGGGGATACTGTATATCGTGTTCAAGTTTGTTATCGGGGACTGGCAGATGGCAATCGGTGACTGGAAAGCAGATTTCCTTTCTGATATCCGGCTGCCGGTGTCGGGTTTTCAGATCAGATTTCTTCCCCCGGAAATTTCTTTGGAAATCCTTCTGGGGAGCATGTTTGCAGGATGGCTGGGATGCTATATTTCTCTGAGACAGTTTCTGAAGCTGTAATTATTCTTGCCGCCGTCATAATCTGCGCTTCTGTAAAACGGTTTTGCAAACCGTTTCTCCGCAAAAACGGTTTGCAAAACCGTTTTACGGCGGATTTTAAAAGCGCAGATTATGCCGAGGGGCAGTATATAAGGAATTTTTTCGGAAAGGCAGCCGCCGGAGGGATGATAATCCTCGCGGCAGGGATATTCTGCCCTTCGGGAATTTCTGCTTCACAGGCCGAAGTGAAAATTGAACGGTATAAGAAAAACGCGGAAACAATCAGCCGCCAGATAGAAAAAAACAAGGCAGAACTGAAAAATTTTACGAAAAAAGAGGCTGAGGTCGTAAACAGTCTGCATGAGACCGATCTTTCCCTCAGCCGGGTGAAAAAGCAGGTTGCCGTTTCCAGGTCCGATCTGGAAACTGCGGATCGGAAATTGAAAGAAATCGCAGCCGCGTCCGAAGAACTGAAGAAAAAAATTCAGATCGGCGAAGAGTACGCGTCCCGGCGCATGGCCGCGCTTTACAAACTCAGTTGTCTGGGAGAAATGCCTGTGCCGGTTTCCGCAGAGTCCGCGGCTGTTTTTTTTCAGCAGAAGACTTCTCTGGAGCGGATTCTCGCGCATGATGAAAATGTGCTTAGGACGCTTGAGGATAACAAAGAAAAATTGTCGCGGATCACAGACAGCCTTAATGCCCGGAAAAAAGAAAAACTTCTGCTGGAATCAGCTTATAAAAATCAGTTAGGAACAATGGCCGAGGAAAAAGAAAAACGGGCAAAGCTGCTTTCGGAAATCCGCGGCAAAAAATCTCTGACACTGGCATCCATCTCATCCCTGAAACAGTCGGCAGCGGAACTGGACCGGAAAATCGAAAGTCTGAAAGCTATGAAGGCAGCCAGACCGAAAACACGTGTATCTGAAAAAGATGAAATCCTGTCAGGGGGAAAATTCGCTTCATACAGAGGTATGCTGAAAATGCCGGTTGACGGCAGAATCGTATCTTTTTTCGGCCGCTACAGACACCCGGAATTCAATGTGATAAATTTCCGCAGCGGCATTGACATTGCAGCAAAAAAGGGAGACATGGTAAGGGCTGTCTGCGACGGTGAAGTTCTTTATGCCAATTGGTTCAAAGGATACGGCAACATGATCATCATTGATCACGGGGACAGCTATTACACGGTGTATGCCCATGCCGATGATATTTATAAAAAAGAGGGGGACCGGGTGAAAACAGGCGAGGTTATCGCGACAGTAGGTGATAGCGGTTCCATGAGCGGCCCGGGCATGCATTTCGAAGTGCGTCATCACGGGAAATCGCTGGACCCGGTGAAATGGCTCAGAAACGGTTAGTCAGAATTGGGAAATGAGAA
>DYRK01000605.1:1901-3574 GCA_020718785.1 Desulfatirhabdium butyrativorans
TCAATTTTTTAAAGGAGCAAGGATGTCTCAGAAAAAGAAACACCTTATGAAATTGTGGCCGATCATAATCATTGCCATCGCGTTCTGCACGATAGGATCAGGCTTTTACCGCGATCTCTCAGCCGATGACGAAACCTACAAAGGACTTAAAATCTTTTCCGATGTGATCGAACTTATTGAAAAAAACTATGTTGATCCGGTGGACACCAAAGACCTTATACAGAAAGCCATTCAGGGAATGGTGGGAAGTCTTGACCCGCATTCCCAGTTGCTGCCGCCGGAAGCGTTTGAAGAATTGCAGATTGACACCAAGGGGGAATTCGGCGGTATCGGGATTGTCATCACCATGCAGAAAGGCCTGCTGACGGTTATTTCGCCCATCGAAGGCACCCCGGCTTACAAAGCCGGAGTAAATGCCGGGGATATTATCATCAAGGTGGACGGCGAATCCACAAAAGATATGATGCTGTGGGAAGCGGTAAAGAAAATGAGAGGACCCAAAGGAGAGCCGGTGGTGATCACCGTGGTACGCAAGGGTGCGGCAAAACCCATGGAGTTCACTCTTGTGCGCGATATTATCCCCATTGAAAGCGTAAAACATCTGGTTTTAAAACCGGGATACGGTTACGTCCGGATCACCAATTTTCAGGAAAACACGTCAGACGACCTTGAAACCGCTTTGAAAGGAATGGAAGCTGCCAATCCCCTGAAAGGACTTGTTCTCGATCTTCGGGACAATCCGGGCGGACTGCTGAATCAGGCAATTCAGGTATCGGATGTTTTCCTTGACAAAGGGATCATTGTTTCGATCAAGGGCCGGCTGAAACGGCATACAAAAGAGTTCAATGCTCACAGCGACAAGGTAAAGCGTGAGTATCCCATGGTGGTGCTGATTAACGGCGGCAGTGCAAGTGCATCGGAAATTGTTGCCGGCGCGCTTCAGGATCACAAACGCGCGCTTATTCTCGGAACTACATCCTTCGGCAAAGGTTCTGTTCAGACAGTTGAGACATTGCGTGACGGTTACGGGCTTAAATTTACAATCGCACGGTATTACACCCCTAACGGACGCTCGATACAGGCTCAGGGAATTGCACCGGATATCGAAGTGAAACAGAGATTTTCAGATGAGGAAGAACAGCCTGCTGAAGAAGAAGAAGGTGACAGCCTGCTGAAAGAAAAGGACCTTAAAAATCATCTGGAGGCAGACCCGTTTGAAAGTGAGACACAGGAACAGGAACCCGAGATAAAAAAAGAGGAAAAACCCGAGGATAAAGACACAAAAGATAAAAAGGACAAAAAGAACAGACGCAGAACCGAATACCGCTACGGTCCTCTTGAAATCGAAGGCTTACAGGACGATAATCAGGTGATGCGCGCACTTGAAATTCTGCTCGGGTATGAAATCTTTCAAAAAGCGCACGGATGACATTATTTTTCCGATCCGGAGTGCAGACCTTGCACTCCGGATCGGAAATTATATTTTTACAGGATGAATGCGGAATATTTCAGGGAACCGGTTTGTTTTCGGGTTCCTGAGAGCGTGTTTCGTGGTGAAGACGGCTGAAAAAAAATAATGCGAAAGAGATATCTGTTCCGTATTCCATATCTGAAAAAAACTGTTGCCGGTCTCTGCGGCATCTTTGTTTTGCTCGCTGTGACCGGCTATATTT
>DYRK01000606.1 GCA_020718785.1 Desulfatirhabdium butyrativorans
AATAGATGTTTATTCGGATTATCTCAAGGATACGGATCCGGGTCAGCAGGGGACAGCCACCCTGGAGCGGCGGTATATCCGTCATGAATATCTGCGGCAGGTCAATGCCCGGTAATCCTACATACGGCGAACTTGAACAACGGGTAAAAGTTCTGGAAAAAAATGCCGTCGAACTCAGACAGACTAAGGAACGGATCAGGCATCTCAACGCTGTACTGAGTTCGATCCGCAATGTCAGCCGTATGATTGCCAAAGAAAAGAACCAGGACCGCCTGATCCGTGAGATATGCAGAAGCCTGATTGAAAACAGGGGCTACTATAACGCATGGATGGCTGTCAAAGACAATTCCGGCATCCTGTGCGTTGCCGAAGCCGGTCTGGGCAGGGACGGAATTCCGCTTATCGAAAAACTGACAAACAGCGGGCTGGAAAACTGCTGCGGAAATGTGCTGTCCTGTCCCGGAATCCTGACCATACAGAACCCGGCTTCTTTCTGCACAGACTGTCCCGTATCCCATATCTATGAGGGCAGAGGCGCGATGGCGGCACGTCTGGAACACAGCGGGAAAATTTACGGGATACTCACAGTTTCCGTTCCTGAGGCCTTCAGCACAGACCCGGAGGAAAAGGCATTGTTTCAGGATGTTGCGGCAGATATTGCTTTTGCGCTCCGCAATATCGAAGTCGAAGAAGAACGCCGGCAGACAGAAGATAAACTCAGAGATGCGCGTGACGAACTGGAACGGCGGGTCAGGGAACGTACCGTCGAGCTTGAACTCCTCTCATCCAAGCTCCTGAACGCTCAGGAGGAAGAACGTAAGAGGATCGCAGGCGATCTCCATGACGGCATCGGGCAGTCCCTGTCTGCCATCAAGTTTATGCTTGAAACTGTGCTTGAACGCAACAGCACCGATGCCGCGGCAGACTTCGCTTCTCTGAAAACATTGGTTCCCATGTTGCAGAAGGCTTCCGAAGAAGTGCGGACAATTGTGATGAATCTGCGTCCTTCCGTGCTGGATGATCTGGGCATTCTCGCTACTGTCGGCTGGTTCTGCCGGCAGTTTCGGACCGTGTATTCCTTTATCCGGGTGGAAGAAGATATTGATATTCGGGAAAAGGATGTGCCTGATCCCTTGAAGACGATTATTTTCAGAGTCTTGCAGGAAGCCATGAACAACGTCGCCAAACACAGCCATGCAGACTGCGTCTGGCTCTCATTTAAGAAAAACCGCAATGCCGCTGTGGAACTGCTGATAGAAGATAACGGAGACGGATTTGACGTGCCTGCTTTTTTATCTGTGAGATCATCGGAAAAAGGCTTCGGTATCACCGGTATGAAAGAGAGAACCGAGCTTTCAGGCGGGATATTTGAAATCTGCTCCGCCGCATCCGCGGGAACCGTTGTCCGGGCATTGTGGCCGCATCAGAGATAAAGAAGTAATACTAAACAATGAACAAAGCCGCTGATACCAGCAGCGTCATCAATATGGCGGTGTGTTCCATTCCCAGAAAAGGAATAAGAATAAGACTTCCGAGCAATGACCCCGCGCATCCGCCTATCAGATCCGCTGCGTAAAGTGCTGAGACTGCATTGTTCTGCTCCCTGCATTTGTTGCGTAAGCTTGCGAAAGCAAACATACCGGCAACAAGAAATCCGGTGACCGACATCAGCAATGAGATTTCAAAAATATCAGAGAACCCGTCTGTGTTCAACATAGCGATAAATATGAGATTCAGACATCCGAAAGCCGCAAGCAGACTTCTGCCGACAAGCCGGTTCGGATTCGGGATTTTTGTGAGAGCAAATGAACCGGCAGTCAGTCCGGTCATAAAGACCGTGAGCAGGATGCCGATATTCTGAAACAGGACGCCGTTTTTCACCTGATAATGAAGAATCAGCATGGTTTCCAGCACCATTCCGGCAAATCCGGCTGCGGCAGTCAGCGTTATCCGCCTCATTGTCTCTCTGCGCCGGATGAGTAAAAACAGGACAAACAGCCCGGCAATGCAGAGATATGACATCATCCGGATACGGTTCGGATCAAAAACGGAAATATCCTGATGAGTCATTCCCGGAATAAATTTTGACAGCCAGATCATGCCCGAATATTGGTAGCAGATCGGACTGGCATCCGTATTCGGCGGGGCATTTCCGGAAGAAAGACTTTCGGCGATCTGAGAAAATCTGTCATTGGTATAGAGATAAGTGATATAAGCAGGGGTAATCAGCCGGGTCTTTATTTTTCTATGCTCAAACCGCTCGATCAGCTTTGCCGGATTTCTCTCCAAAGGGGCATCCGAGGCAAGCACCGTGTTTGTTGTTCCCGGAAGTATCAGCACATCCTGAAAAACTTCGGTCAGAGCATTGTAAACAGCCCTGTTCCGGTAAGTCAGAAAAGGCGTCCAGAGATTCTCCGATGAGCGAAGCCGGAAAGCCAGAATCCCGCCAGGTTCGAGCCTGTCCGCGCATTGCCTGAAATACTCACGTGTATAAAAGCGGTTCGACTGTCCCGAATCCGGATCAGACATGCCCAGCAATATGAGATCATAACTTCTCTCATCTTCTTTCAGGAATTGTCTCGGATCCGCAGGACAGACAAGAACATTTTTTGCCTGAAGCGATTTGCTGTATGTTTCAGGGAGATATTTCAGTATGACTTCAAGCAGCACCGGATTCAGTTCCGCGTATATCACGGATTGAGGCGAATGCTTGAGAATTTCTCCCACAATGCCTTCCCCGCCGCCTCCTGAGACAAAGACCTGTGCAGGAATATCACGCTGTATGGCGGCGATATGCACAAATTCCTCTGCTGACGTGCTTTCTGTTTCAAAGCTCAGTGCATCGTTTTCAAACACGGCAAACTGACCCACCTGTCCCTCGACAGTAATCCGGCTGTAGGGCGAATCTCTGCTGACAAGCAGTCCGGGATGATTCCAGCGGGTCATCTGAAAATCTGCTTCCGAAGCCTGCCATAATCCCAATGCCGTTATTCCGCACAGGACTGCGCCGATATATCTCCCGGCGGACCGATGCCATAGCGTAAAACTCGATGCGGTCAGGAAACTGCACACAAGCATGACTGTGAAATTCTGAATGCCCCATTGAAAAAAGAGCGTAGTCACGAGTCCGCCCATAATTGCTCCTGCGCTTTCCGCGGTGTAAGCCATTGCAAGAGTTCTGCCTTCGGCAATATAGCGTTTGGCTGCCCATTGAAACATCAGTCCCAATAAAATGCCGACAGGAAAAAGCGTAAGGATTACAGCGATTATCTGCCGGGAAAACGGAAGGTAAGTTCCGGGTATGGCGCCGAAGAGAAACCGGATGCCCCGGATAAAGACCGTTTCCGCGGGCAGCAGTACAGCAGACAGGAGAAACAGATATCTGACAGCAGTTGCCGTGGGCATGTACTGCCTGCGCCCGATCATGGCTCCGGCAGCGGTCCAGAACAGCCAGATTCCTATTGAAACAATATAGACCGGTTCTATGCCGTAAAACGCGACGCTCAGTTCACGGAGCAGAACGACCTGTCCGATAATGGAAATAAAACCGATTAGGAGAAGGTGAAAAAGCATG
>DYRK01000607.1 GCA_020718785.1 Desulfatirhabdium butyrativorans
AAGGCGTATCGGTTCCTGCACGGCAGGCATATTCCCATTCCGCTTCTGTGGGCAGCCGATAATTCTTTCCTTCCTTACGGCTCAGTTTCTTTATGAATTCCTGCACATCATCCCACGAGACCTGTTCAACCGGGCAGTTATCCCCGCAGTCCTTGAAATAAGACGGATTGCTTCCCATGACCGCTTTCCACTGCCCCTGTGTCACCTCGGTAGTCTGCATGTAAAACCCCTTTGTCAAATTCACCTTATGCTGCTTTTCATCGCTGTCACGTTCAGGTTCGTTTTCCGGGCTGCCCATCATAAATTCTCCCGGCGGTATATAAACAAAAGTCATGCCTATACTGTTAGTGAGTTTGGATTCTGGAGGCTCCGATATCAAAGATGCAAAACATACTAAAAGCACAACAAAAGCCAGCCGCACCCCGCTTTTCAAGCCGAACAGAAACACCCCGTTTCTGTAAAACATCTTCCTAAGCCGATCCGGCAATACCAGCGCAGTCCCGGATTTCGGCGCAGATTCCAAAAAGCGCAGCAAAGTATAATCCTGAGCAATATGGGATTCGCTCACGCTCTCCAACCTTTCTCTCAATTTCCGACGCTCTTTGAGTTGTTTTGAAGAAAAAACAAAGTCCTGTACAGCTACATTCAGATGGAAAGCATGGTATGCAAAACTGTCCTGATTCGGGGGATTGTCTTCAAACAAAGCCGCAATTTTTTCCCGGACATTTTTCACTCTGCTTTCTCCCAGTTCCTGCATCAGTTTCCACCGCAGATTATCCGGCATGTTTCCCTCCCGGAACCAGGGCAGGCGAATCAGGTGCAGCAGATTTTCCTCGTCAGGCAGACGCTCCGGCATTTCGCACACCTGGGTAAGATACAGCGTCAGATCCCATTGTAATTCAGGATACACGGCACAGGCGCAGAGCCATTGAAATCCCTCTTTTCCGAGATATGCCCGCAGTTCCTTGAGATCATCCGGCGGCTTCGGTAAATTGTCTCCGATGCGGGCATCTGCTTCTTTCCATACCCGCAGACTCAGTTTTGACGGGTCTTCAAAATAATCGGGCAGGGCGGTCAGTCCGGTCAGCGTTGCCGGAAGCACGACAAATTTTTCCGCGAGCATTGCCTCCCTCATGCCCCAATACATGGGACGCTCCGGCGTGAGAATTGCCCGGTCGG
This sequence comes from Desulfatirhabdium butyrativorans, assembly GCA_020718785.1. GTDB lineage: Bacteria > Desulfobacterota > Desulfobacteria > Desulfobacterales > DYRK01 > DYRK01. The sequence goes on from DYRK01000607.1 coordinate 1,180, forward strand.
TCCATGCGTTGAAAAGACTTATCCATGTCCCCAATTCTCCGGTAAGGGGATCGAGCAGATCATCGCCGGTTCCCATCAGAATCAAGCGGTAATCCCTGAATTTTCCTTTCAAATCCGAAAGATAAAACTGCTCGCCGCCGACTTCCCGAAAACAGACCCGTGGATTTTCCCTGTAAAAATATCTCGTAACAAAGACATTTTCTTTTGCCAGCGCGTCTGCGATATGGGCAAAAAAATGGGCGTAATGATTCCGATACGAAGTCAGATCAATGAGAATGAGATATTCCGGGGGACGTGTAACGGCTTTATATTTCAGCTTGGGATAACCGGCTTTCAGGCTTTCCCTCACGGTTTTTTTCACATCAAGACGTGTGCCTTCGCCTTTGAGCCGCCTTCGCAACAGCCGTGCCGCCGCGTAAAACTGCCCGGTTTTCAGGAAATCGCTCTCCGGCGTCTCAATCGTCCAGACAAAGGGCGGACGTTTCACGCCCTGTTTCTGCAGTACAGCACGCCGCCGGCTGTAGAGATAGAGTTCACTCAGCGCAAAAACGATGAGAATCCCGGAAATGACAAGCCATCGGAAGGCTTTCCAATTCCAATAATCCGGCTTGGACGGAGCCGGAGGCAGTGTTGTTGTCGTAACTTCAGGCAGCGTTGTACTTGTCACCGGAACATTCGCCAAAGTCATTGTTGTTTTCGGCAATGAAAGCGTAGTTGTAACCGGCGGGGGACTGAACTCAATTTCCGGTTGCAGGTATAACAAAGCAGCCAGCACAAACAGCAGCGCACCCAAAACCATGTAAGGAATTTTGGAAATCTTTACCGGTTCGGAAACCTCCGGCGCCGGCTCCGAACGAGTTGAACTCTCTGTTTTGACAGCCCTTTCCAACGGCTGAAAATACCGCTCGAATATGCGGTAAAACTCTGCCTGCTGCTTGTGATCGGTGGCAAACAGGGGACAGAGCAGGTATTTCATATCCGACGGCGAGCAATCCGTGCCGAGCGAATTCAACAGTTTTTGCACACGCAGATGATGATCCACGCCGATGACAAAACCCCGGACACGCAGTTCCTCCATGAACTCGTTAAAGGGCAGAATGTTTTTTTCTATGTGCATCTGTGGCAATGAGAATCCCCGGAAAAATTTTATAGATCCGGAGTGCAAAAATAAGCGCAGCGATTTTTTGCACAGCACAGTAGCAAAAAACCGCTCCGTTGCACTCCGCTCTATTTTTGCACTCCGGAAACAATTTTCTATCTGCTGAATGTTACAAAATTTGATTTGTCAATAACTGATCCAATATCAACTGATTGCCGTGATCCGGATCGGGAATCAGCCGGTTGACCGAGGGCTTGATAAGAAAATCGAGCCGTTCCAGCGGTATCTGTCCCACAAGGGCTTTGATTTCAGGATGTCTCAGTTCCATGACCTCGAAAAAACCTTCTCTGCCCATGATTTCAAGAACCACCGGATCGTAAATTCCCCGTTCCTCCACACCGGATGCGGTATTGACTTTGACGCTTTTCCGTTTTCTGAGTCCCAGAGCCTTGATGATATTCTCAGACAGGGAAAGCAGAGTTGCGCCGCTGTCAACAATGGCATCGCTTATCCGGACGGTTTTGATATCTTTTTTATCTATCGTTCCGATTTCCGCCAGAATCACATCGCCGTAGTTGCTGACGGTGATTTCAGCCAAAACTTTGCCCATGTTTATTTTCCTATTGCATCGTTTCAATCTGTTAATCCGTGGCAGGGGCATGTCGCCGACATGCCCCTACGGAGAGTTCTTTGTTTTATTCATCTCTCATTTTTTTCTGAGATATTCATTGATCTTTTCGGATTCGGATTCAAGATTTTCAAGCAAAATCAAATCTTCCCATGCAGGATGTTCATTAATGCTTCCCTGTTCGATACGGTGTTCCAATTCCTCTTTTGATACCGCATCGTATTTTGACAAAATGTTCAGTCTTTCCAAAAGAATATCTCTTTTCTTGTCCGTAAGAAAAGACCGAATCCCTTTTATAATCAAAGACTCCTTGTCAATGTTTGCGTAGCGGCTGATTTCTTCGATCATCGGAGACAACATGTTACACCTCTCTTTTTTCGATATAAGCGAGCAACCTTAAAGACTTATAATTTTTTGCGGCAGAACAGGCATTTTTGCCTGTTCATGATAAGGTCAGACAGAAATGTCTGACCCACCGAATCTTATAAATCATAATAGTCGGTCGCTTACCTTCAACGGTCATCATCTGTGATTTTCCGTAGTAGTAGGGTGGGCATTTCATGCCCACCCTACAGTCATTGAGCAATAAATTTACTTTTCAGCAGCGCAAGGTCATCCTTTGTTTTTGCCAGAACCGAATAACTCAGCGCGAGCAGTTCCGCCTGTC
>DYRK01000068.1 GCA_020718785.1 Desulfatirhabdium butyrativorans
GGCAGACCGAATCTGGGAGATTCGACATCGGTAACGGTTTACCGTCTGATGCAATTATGACATCCCGAACCCTGACCCGGAAAAAATCTCTACCTATGAAATCATTGCGGAACAGAGTTTCGGTGAGTTCATAAAGGGGTTTGTCTCAGGATTTTATTATAAAATTGACGGTCTTATCTCTCAGGTTTCCTACGAAGACGACTGGATACTGGAAAACGCGGATCATATCGAAGCAAAAGGCATAGAACTGGAACTTCAGGGAAAATGGAAAAGCGGACTTGCCGCAAGTCTCAACTATACTTTCCAGGAGGTTGAAGATACTCATACCCATGAGACACTTCCGAATTCTCCCGAGCATCTGATCAAGGGAAATCTGACTATCCCGCTGATACCTGAAAAACTGTTCGGCTCTTTCGAGGGGCAGTATATGAGCAGACGGAATATCACTACAGGAGAAGAGACATCAATCACTGCCAAGGAACACTTTGTTGCAAACCTGACCGTTTCAGGGATGAATTTCATCAAAGGCATTGAATGTTCTGCAAGCATCTATAATCTTTTCGATGAGCATTACGATGACCCGGCAGATGGAAATCATATACAGAAAATGATAGAACAGGATGGACGGTCTTTCCGTTTTAAGTTTATCTACAGCTTTTAGCCCGATTCTTACCGCCGTCATAATTTGCGCTTCTGTAAAACGCCCTATGCTTAACATAGACCCAAATCGTTTTTGCGGAGAAACGGTTTGCGTCTGTTTTAAGCAGAGGCGTTTTACGGCAGCGTTCGGAAGCGCAGATTATGCCGGTGGACAGTATAATACTTTTCCGTATATCTCCGACCGATAACGCAGTGAAATTCAATTTCTGGAAGTCTGTACAGATTTCCAGAAATTGAATTTCACAAGGCAGCAGGGAGGAGATAATACTTTTTCGTAAGTACCTGAGCATAAATTTTTCGGTAGAAAAAATGCGAAAAACCGCTCCGCTCTATTTTCGCACTCCGGAGAATTTTTGACTGGGTACTTATATCTCCGACCGATAACGCAGTGAAATTCAATTTCTGGAAGTCTGCAGCATACCCGGTGAGTGATTCTATGAGGGTAAATAAAGAAAGTCTCATTATAACCGCCCTGCTTTTATCTGTTGCCGGTTTCTCATATCTTTTTTTTGATACTTTGAGATATGCCGATATACCTGCAAGCAGAGGCATGCAACCGGCATGTCCCTGCAGAACCTTTGTGACCGTTCATCCGGGACAGGGATTCCGTGTGACAGCGGAAAGTCTGAACAAAGCCGGCATCATTGACTATCCCATAAAATTCAGACTCTTTGCATACATCAAAGGCTATGATAAAAGAATAAAAGCCGGCGAATATCTCTTTACTTCAGCTATGACTCCGGCTGAGATACTCGATATGATGGCAAAAGGAAAGGTTTTTCAGCATAAAGTGACCGTGCCTGAAGGCTATAATCTGCGACAGATTGCGTCTCTGATCTCGGGAGCAGGACTGGGAACAGAAGAAGATTTCCTGAAAGCGGCTTCTGACTCCTCTTTTATCAGAAAAAAAGGATTCGAGGCGCCGACATTTGAGGGATATCTGTTCCCTGACACCTATTATTTTCCCCGAAACATAAGTCCGAGGCAGATTATTTCTGCAATGGTGAGACAATTTGATACGGTGTTTACTCCTGAATGGAAAACACGGGCAGATGCTTTGGGACTCTCTGTTCACGAGGCTGTAACGCTCGCGTCCATTATAGAAAAGGAAACCGGCAATCCATCGGAACGCCCGCTGATCGCATCGGTTTTTCATAACCGGCTCAAAAAAGGAATGCGCCTTGAAAGCGATCCCACGGTGATTTACGGCATAGAAAATTTTGACGGCAATCTCACGCGGAAACATCTCAGAACTTCAACAGCATACAATACTTACAGAATCAAAGGGCTTCCCCCCGGACCCATTGCCAATCCCGGAAAGGAATCCCTTGAAGCTGTCCTTTACCCCGCGGACACCCAATATCTCTTTTTTGTCTCAAGGAAAGATAAAACGCATGAATTTTCGGCAAGTCTGCAAGAGCATAAACAGGCGGTGCGGAAATATCAGTTATCCGGACATTGACTTTCTTGTTACTTCGACCAAAGGGAGAAATCTTATGGCTTCATACGGAAACTACTATGCCTATCTTTTGACGAATTGGAGTAACAAGGATTACGTCCGGACTTAGGTATGTGCCGCTGAAACGATTTGCAAAATCGTTTCACAGTAAAACGGCTTTGCAAGCCGTTTTCATACTACCGGACAAAATGCAAAATCGTTTTACAGTAAAACGGCTTTGCAAGCCGTTTTCATACTATCGGACAAAAAATTACAATATGCTGATTTTATTGAAAAAACGATTTGCAAAATCGTTTTACAGTAAAACGGCTTTGCAAGCCGTTTTCATACTACCGGACAAAAAATTACAATATGCTGATTTTATTGAAAAAACGATTTGCAAAATCGTTTCACAGTAAAACGGTTTTGCAAGCAGAAATACCTGAAAAGATTGTCCGGCAGTGTGCTAAACTGCCATCAAAGCTTCGATCTCTTCTGCTTCGACAGGAATATTTTTCATCAGGTCTTGCGGGCCATTATCTGTAATCAGAATATCGTTTTCGATACGGATGCCGAAGCCTTCGTCTTTGATATAAATTCCCGGCTCGCAGGTAAAGACCATTCCGGCTTCGAATGGGCTGTATCTGTTCCCGTAATCATGGACATTCAGCCCCAGATGATGAGATGTGCCGTGCATGAAGTATTTCTTATAAAGCGGTTTGTCTTCACCCTGTTTTCTGACCGCGTCCGCATCGAGCAGTTTAAGGGAGATAAGTTCTTTTTCCATGAATTTTCCGACTTCTTTATGGTAGTCATCAAGAAGCTTTCCGGGCATGAGCAGTTGAATGGCAGCCCTCTGAACCCGCAATACGGCATTATAGACCTCTTTCTGCCGGGGAGTAAAACGGCCGTTTACCGGAACCGTGCGGCTGAGATCGGACGCGTAATTGGCATATTCTGCTCCGAAATCCATGAGTAAAAGTTCGCCGTCCCTGCATTGCCGGTCGTTTCGTACATAATGCAGCACACACGAACCGGGACCAGATGCGATAATCGGCTGATATGCAGGTCCCCTTGAGCGGTTTGTTAGAAATTCATGACAGATTTCAGCTTCGATCTCGTATTCCCAAACGCCCGGCTTGATAAATCCGAGGACCCTCCGAAATGCTTTTTCGGTAATATCGCATGCCTGCCGTATCAATGCGATTTCAACAGAAGATTTGACTGCACGGATATGCTGCATAATCGGTGCAAGCCTTTCGTATTTATGCAGCGGAAATGCAGCCATGCACTTTTTCAGAAAACGGGCATCGCGTGTTTCTACGCTTATTTCTGCACGCAGATGCTCATTGGTATTGAGATAAATATGCTCGGATTCAAAGACTGACGGTCTGAAAATTTTATCAAAGTCCGAAGTCCAATATACTGTTTTAATGCCTGAAATCTCTGATGCCTCGGCTTTGCTCAGTTTCGGTCCTTCCCAAAGGGCAGTCTGATCATTTGTCTCTCTGACAAACAGTATTTCTTTATGTTTTTCTTCTTTGGCATTCGGACAGATCAGCAGAATGCTCTCTTCCTGATCTATTCCGCTCAGATAAAAAATATCGGTGTGCTGAATAAAAGAATGCGTTCCGTCCGAACTCGTGGGCATTATGTCGTTGGAATTGAAAACCGCTAATGAATTCGGTTTCATAAGTTTCGCAACCCGTTCTCTGTTCTGAACAAACAAGCGGTTATCAACAGGTAAATATCTCATTTTATGCTTTCCTTTCAAAAAAAGACTTCCGAAATTTCTGCAACTTCGGAAGTCCGAATTTGAGATGAGTTATTTCAATTTGCTTTTCAGACACCCGGAACTCATGCACTCCCGGTAACGGTCATTGAGGAAATTTGTCCTTTCGATAGTCGTCTCGGCAGCGCATTTCAGGTTTACAAAAAAGCCGTTTTCATTCCTGTAGCTGCATTCACTGTTTCGAGATTCGATCCATCTGATCTGACTTTTCTTCAGCAGGTCTTTTCCTTCACTGTCCAACTGCTTTTGCAGTTTCTGATAGGCAGTATTCAGGTCTTTGTCTGCCTGAATATAAATTTTGTTCAGACAATACAGTCCGTCAAAATCATCTCTCGGATTGTCGCAGTCGGCATATACCATAAACGGCACAGCCAGAATAACGATGATAAAAACTATTCTTTTCAGATACATGTAATTGTCTCCTTTCTTCGGGGCAATTTTTCGGCGTTTTACGGCTCGCCGAAGTATGACAGTTTTACAGATTGTCTTATAAACGATTTGCAAAATCGTTTTACGGAAATTGTCTTGTCTCAGGCTTGTATTTTTTTAAGCAGCCAAGCCATGTTCTGACCGAGCAGTTTCATAATCCGAATGCCTTCTTCGTCTTTTTCCACATCGCCTTTATTCAGACCGATTCCCATGTTCCAATAACAGGAACCGGGTATAATCATCTGACCGATAAGGAAAAAGTGATTCAGAGAGTCAAAGGTATGAACAGAACCTGCCCGGCGTACTGCTACCACAGCCGCGCCGATTTTACGTTTGAACATATCCTCATTGGCTTTTGCCGTCATGCCGGCGCGGTCAACAAGGGCTTTTATCTCTGATGAGACATCTGCAAAATATGTGGGAGACCCCAGAATGATCCCGTCGGCTCCGAGCATTTTCTCGATGCACTCATTGAGAACATCATTTTTGACAGAACACCGCTGATCTTTGTTTTCATGGCATTTCATACACGCGATGCAGCCGTTAATCTTTTTTCCGCCAAGATGAAACAGTTCGGTTTCAATGCCTTCTTTTTCAAGCTCTCCGAAAACATAATTGATGAGAATGGATGTGTTCCCGTCCTTACGGGGACTGCCGTTGAAAGCGATTACTTTCATGCTGTTTTCCTCCCATGTAAATCATCATAAGTTACTGATTTTACGTTCCCGACTTTTTCGGATTTTCATCCGGTGCATACCCGACTGAAAGGCGGGGAAACGCTCCTTTCAGATAATGTACAGAGTTCCGGAAATCAATTTTCACTGCGTTATCGGTCGGATATATACGAAAAAGTATTATATCATCCCTGCTTCCTTGTGAAATTCGATTTCTGTAAATCTGTAGTTAAAGAACAACAAGCAGGATGCTTGTTCTGCTTATTCCGACAGACAGGATAAAAGATGCTCTTTCTCTTTTTCTGTCAAATATCGCCAAGTTCCTTCCGGAAGTCTCGCAAGCCGAATATTCGAAATTCTGATTCGCTTCAATGTCCTGACGCTATTCCCGACTTTTTCCATCATCCGCCGAATCTGTCTGTTTTTTCCTTCTTTCAGCACAATACGGAAGCTTGTGGGAGAAATTCGCCGCACCTCCGCGGGACGGGTTTTTACTCCCATTATATTTATACCCTTTGCGATACGGGCCAGCGCAGTGTCGGGAATTGGGCTTGCCACCGTGACTTCATATTCTTTTTCATGGTCAAAAGAGGGGTGGGAAAGTCTGTGATGAAGCCTGCCGTCATTGGTCAGAAGCAGCAGTCCGACAGAGTCTTTGTCCAATCTGCCCACAGGATAAACTCGTTCCGGAATATCAACGAGTTGCATCACGGTCTTATCTCCGGGCTGCTCGCAGCTTGTCACATAGCCCGGAGGCTTGTTCAGAGCGATATAAATCATCTCTTCGGCTGCTGTCACAGACTTTCCCCGGAATTTTACCTGATCCCTGTCCGGATCAATTTTGGTTCCGAGTTCGGAGACAATTTTGCCGTTTACGCTGACCTGACCCGAGAGGATATACTCCTCACCCTGACGCCTCGAACAGACCCCGGCTTGTGAAAGAAATTTTTGCAGCCGAATTTCAGGCATATATATTTTTCACCGTAGGGGCATGTCGGCGACATGCCCTTCCCGTTAAGTTCTGTAATCCGCATTGATTCTCACATAATCGAGAGAAAAATCGCAGGTCAGCACAGAAGATTCTCCCTTTCCCATGTTCAGATCAACCGTGATGATGAATTCAGGAGTTTTCAACACTTTCGTGGCTTCGGCTTCAGCAGCGGATCCGCAGCCCATGCCTGCTTTCACCATCTGCACCTCATTGAAGAAAACAGCAATTTTATCCGGATCCAGCGGAACTCCGGCTCTGCCTGCCGCAGCCAGAATACGTCCCCAATTGGCATCTTCTCCGAAAAGTGCTGTTTTGACAAGATTCGAATGAGCAACGGTATCTGCAATGACTCGGGCATCTTTATCCGAAACTGCGCCTTTGACCGAAATTTCTACCAGCTTGGTTGCGCCTTCGCCGTCTTTTGCCACCATGCGGGCAAGACCCGTCAATACCTCATCCAGCACATTCTGAAACAAGGCTTGGCTTTCCGGCCTTCCGATTTCGGCTCCGGACATGCCGTTAGCCATTACAAGAATCATATCGTTTGTGCTGGTATCGCCGTCAACGGTAATCCGATTGAATGAGCGATCCGTAGCAAAAGAAAGCGATTCCTGCAAGAATTTCGGCGGCACATCCGCGTCGGTGCAGACAAAACAGAGCATGGTTGCCATATCGGGACGTATCATCCCTGAACCTTTGGCAATTCCGATCATCGAAAAAGATTTTTCCCCGATTTTTCCCTGCTTTGAAATCATTTTGGGGAACGTATCCGTTGTCATAATTGCCTCTGCAAAATCGGAAAATCCGTCACTACTCAGAGCAGCAATAAGCCGAGGCACTGCGGTTTCGATTTTGCCGACAGGGAGAGGCTTCCCGATCACCCCTGTGGACGCAACCAGAACGCTGTCTTGGGAAAGCTTCATTCCTGATGAGACATAGTCCGACATGGCAACTGCATCGCGCATTCCCTGCTCCCCTGTGCAGCAATTGGCATTCCCGCTGTTGGCAATCACAGCCTGAGCAATTCCCGAGCGTATCCGCTCTTTGTCCAAAAGCACAGGCGCAGCCTGAACTTTGTTTCGGGTAAACACAGCCGCAACGCTTGCAGGCTTTTCCGAAAAAATAATGCCCAGGTCTTTCTTTTTTTCATCGTCTTTCTTGATTTTTGCGACGACCCCGGCCGCTTTGAATCCTTTGCATATAGTTTCCATATCCCTGAATACCCTCAAAAAATTTATCTCTCGGGGGAGATAGCATCATTTATGAATACTTCAGTCTGCTTATCCGCTGTTCGTATGCAAACAGCCGGATAATCCAAGCAATATCGCTTTTCGAATGTTTCACATCCATTCGCCGATTTCCCGGTGCATACGGATATATCGCTCTAAGGTGACAGGATTTTTTCCGTATTTTTCATACTGTTGCAAAATTTCGACAAAACGCTCCTCAGCACCTTTTTCATCAATGTCGGGAACAATGCCGTCCGTGTAAATATCCACCATTCTGTCCGCATAAATAACGATTTTTTCTTCCGGCCTTTTCAGCGTATAATCCCGAATCGGCAGACCGAGTTCGGCAGCCTCCGCTTCAGTCAGCCCGCCGCGGATGTGCTTGAGAATGATTTGGATAATCTCATCTCCCAGATTCAGTTCTTTTGCCATCTGCGCGCCGATTTCGCCGTGCTGCATTCCGTAGGTTTTCGCCTTGCCCAGATCGTGGTAAATTCCGCCGAGAATGACGAGTTTTCGGTTCACAGCGGTTCTGATCCGGCTTGAAATTTCCAATGCTTTTCTGGCAACTTCGATACTGTGGGAAATCGCTTCGTCAGGAACTCCGGCTTTCTTCAGAGTTTCGATATCCGACATGGCGGCATCTTCCACAATATGCTGAAGATATTCGACAACTGCTTCATCTCCCCATGAGGAACGGACAAAGCCGATGTTTTCAGGCAGTTTGTCCAGATTATGGCGCTCGGCTTTCATCTGCGGATGATTGTCAAGCCAGTCGTGCATTGCCTGATAGTCTTTCCCTGTGCGTTTTGTGCTGGTTTCCAAATGCTTATGATACGGGGGCATTTTTCTTCTCCTTTTTTGTCATACCGTTTTTACAATAAATTCCATACCGTTCCGGCTATACCGGAAATTGCAATCACTGTAATCATCCCTATTTTGAGCCATTGCATGGCTATAAAGGATAATATTCCCAAAACAATCGCAAACCAGTTGATTCTGCCTGATTGCGGAAATATCACATACATCCCGAACCATACGGACAGATTCAGAACAACACCGACAACCGCAGCCGTTATGCCGGATAATGCGGAAGAAATCTTCCGGTTATCACGGAATTTTTCGATATAAGGCGCGCCTAAAAAAATAAACATAAAGCAGGGAAGAAATGTAAAATAGGTGGCTGTCAGCGAGCCGATCACTGCCCCGAAAAACGGGCTGAAATTTCCCGGATGATTCCAGCCTGCCATAAATCCGACAAACTGTACCACCATAATCAGAGGACCCGGCGTTGTTTCGGCAAGTCCCAGTCCGTCCATCATCTGAGGTCTTGTCAGCCATGAATATTGTTCGACTGTTACCTGAGCAATATATGCCAGCACCGAATACGCTCCTCCGAATGTCATGAACGCCGCTTTGGTGAAAAATACTGCTTCCGTAAAAAATATCCGAGAAGCAGACAGATACAGCACGGCTATCGGAATCAGCCACAGAAGAATACAGGAAATCAGAATCGTTATGCTGCTTTTCGCAGACGGATAAATATGACAGGCATCTGTATTCTCACAGACAACAACAAAGCCTTCATCCTCAAGCCCTTTGATTTCTTTGGTTTTCTGTGTTCCGAAATATTGAGGAAACATAATGCTGCCCGAAATACCGATGACTGCCGCGCTCAAAATGATGACAGGAAACGGCACTTTCAGGAAAAAGATCGCAATGAAAGACAATGCGGCAATGCCTATAAGCAGAGAGTTTTTCAGCGATTTTTTTCCGATTTTGATCACCGCAGCAAAAACAATGGCCATCACCGAAGCTTTCAGACCGTTGAAAAATGACTCCACCAAAAATACATTTCCGAAGGCAGCATAGACATAACTCAGTGCAAACAAAATAAACATCGAAGGAATGACGAACAAAGAGCCTGCAACAATGCCCCCGGGAATTTTATGAAGCAGCCAGCCGATATAAATCGTGAGCTGCTGGGCTTCGGGCCCCGGCAGAAGCATACAGTAATTGAGAGCGTTCAAAAAACGGTCATTGCTGATCCATTTCTTTTTCTCTACCAATTCGCTGTGCATGACGGCAATCTGTCCCGCCGGTCCCCCGAAGCTGATAAAGCCCAGTTTCAGCCAGAACTTGAACGCTTCAAAAAATGAGGGATGAACAACCATTTTTTATTTCATCCTTTCTATAATCCACCATCGGCATAAACTGCGCTTTATGTCATTTCAAGCAGAGGAAGAAATCCTTTAAAATTCATCACTCTGTTTGGAATGTCAGGGTCAGAGACATTCATCATTCTGCCTCCCGAATCTTTCCACGCTTTGAGTCCGCCTTCCAGATAAGCAGTTTCGATTTGCTTATTTCCGAGATAATCGGATACCGATTTGCTCACAGAACCGCCTTTGACACAGTAGATGATCACCTTTCTGTCTTTAGAAACCGTTTCGCTCCATTTTTCAATTTCTTCAGGGTCATGCCATTCCGCGCCGGGAATCAGAAACAGTTCTGCGAGATAATCGGATTTGCGCCGTACATCAATAATGGGAATATTCGGCTGATTTTTCAGCAGTTCTTTCAATTCCGATGCCTTAATCGTGTTGCTCATGATCGAACCTCCTTTCAATGATGTTTTGAAAAATATTCATACAGACTGTCCAAAATGACAGACCCCTGTTCAATTCGTGATTCATCATCAGTCCTAAGCATGACAATTCCTGAGAACATAGCCGTAATTCCGGGTGTTTCAGTCCGCTGAAATTTTTCGTCTTTCAAATCCATATCATGGATAATTTCAGCTATCGGAATCAGTGCGGGCTGCTCGGAACAAAATCGTTCTCTCAGAACCTCGAACGTACAGAGATCATTTTCATGGGTGAATTCTGCATCAGCCATATCGAAACGCAGTTCATTTTCTTTCGGCAGATACGATTTGGCAGACACAAATTTGAACCTTGCATTCGGGTCTATAAACCGGCGGATCAGCCATACGCTGGCTATTCTGTCAATATAAATTCCTTTTCGAGTAACCCATATCCGGGCATTGATATTCTGATCCGGCAGAAAGCGGGATTCGCAAGGTCTTTCTTTGAGAAAAGCTTCTGCCTCGGAAACAGCAGCTTTTGCGCTTTCAGAAGCAGGAGCATTGAAAAAATCAATGGAAACAATGTGCTGAAACTGCTTTTTCAGTTTATGGAACTGTCCGGCAAGCGATTTCCGCTCGCATTCTTTCCTGTTGAAAGATTCTGTCAGATCACGGGTTTTTTTGACAATATGCTGATAATCCGCATTCCGGGCGGTCTGAAACATGCCTGTAAGCTGTTCATCCGACAGACCTTCGATAAACAATGCTTCCGACAATGAGGCTTCACCGCGGGACCCGATGATTTCTTTGAATATCCAGAGCATATCTTCTTCTGTCTGCTCGTTATGAGGAAGCACATACACGGAGGACTTGATCGGCAGCGCGCCGATCTGCTGAAGCCTTCTCAGAATTTTGACGCGGAAATAATCCGGTTTGGACGGGATTTGATGAATCAGCAACAGCCATTTGATTTTGATCGGACAAGCCATGATAACCTCACAGTTGATATAAAAATATTACAACTGTATCACTTTGTCAAGAAAAAAATGAATTTTCGTGCATAAACAAGACAACATTTTGAAAAAATTGAAAAATTCGGAGTGAAAAATCGGATTTTTTGCATATCGCAAGAAGCAGATCAGAGACAGACGGCATGAATGACAAATGATTCGGTCGCAGACGAATTTCGCATTGATCGCAAAATACCCGCTGACAGGACAGATTCAATTCAAACTGTCTGTTGACAGACAGATTTGTAGGGTGGGCAGCTTGCTGCCCACCTGCTGTTTTGCAATATCGTTCTATATTCGGTAAAGAGCAAGCGGATGATCCGAGAATTCCTCATTGGCTGCCTTTAATTTCTCTTCACTCGAAACCACCGCTATTCCCTGTTGTTTCCCGGACATATCGAAATACTTTTCTGCAACACGGACCACCTGTTTGCGAGTCAATCCGAGCAGCCTCTGTTTGAACCGTTTCCGGGACTCATCCGACAGGGAAATGAGCTTCCGGTAAAAGGCTTTCTGGGCAGCAGGACCCGGTGGATCCGGTCTGTCTATATCAGAACAGACCTGCAAAATTGACTCTTTGATGTCTTCATCCGTGTATGTGCCGGACATGATAAATTCTCCGGCTTTTTCATAGACTTTCAGCGTAGAGACAATATGCGGGTCCCGGTAAGAAGCAAATCCGAACAGACCGTCCTCGGAATTATACATGGCAAAACCGCCGTAAGCCCCGCCTTTTTCACGGATTTCGCGGTGCATGTACAAAGACTGAAGCAGTTTGGCTATGGCTGTCAATGCCGGCGCATCCTCATGTTCCATACGGACCGTCTCGAAAGTCTGAGCCACAAAAGAAACCGCTGACGAAGTACTCCAGCCTTCACGGGGAACTCCCTGACCCGGTTTGATTTTCGGAGGACCGAAGCCCCCTGAATCTCTCTGCTCAAGCCTGTTCTGAAGCGATGTCAGGGATGAAAAAGCAAGAGACAAAGCTTCTTCTTCACCGATCAGCGCGGCTTTGAAATTGTCTCTGCTGAAAAGCGTTTTGCCCAGACAAGACAAATCCTTTGCCAGATTGCTCAGGTTATCTTCTGTCAGTTCATCGGCAAGTTTCTTTATCGCCTGCAACTGATGAACACCGCTCCATGTCTCATTCAATATCCTATAAGCCGAGAAATTCCTCGAAGCCAGCGACAGGGCGAATCCGTGTCCGTTATGAACTATCGCCGATTCGAGACCTGCCCGGTATCTCAGCAGCAGACGTCTGAGATGCTCCAAATCAGAGGCAAAATCAAATTCGCAGATCAGTTCTTCCGTGATTTCAAAGAGTTTTCCCGTGTTACGTACCAAGCTTTTTCCGTTGAAAGTGACAAAGGGCAGACAGGCTCCGCTGCCTCCGAAGTCGTTACGAGCATGAGCTGAGACACCGATGCCGCCGGTATATGCGTCAATAAGCCTCACCATATCGCTGTAATCCCGCCGGGCAGTAGCAATTTTCGAGAAAGCAAAACAGAAAAAAGGCACAAGCGGAAGCAGGCTGTTTTCCAGTGATCCTGCGCCTGCCGCGGCAGAGAGATAAAAAATACCGGAAGTCGGCTGCCGATATACAGAAATCGGGAACTTGAAACCGGCACTCGGAGCGGTTTTCAGATTCCGGATAAACTGTTCAGGGTCTGTTTCCGCCATAGTCTGAACCGAGGGCGGAATATCCGAGATATTCAGGGTGGGAAGCACAGAGAGGTCTTCCGGAGTTTCCTGAAGTTCTTCCAATGCTTGTGCATCGTTTAGTATCTGTTCCAGATCAGCATGAGACATGGCAGATTTAAGCTGAGAAAGTTCCCTGCGGATCCGCTCTTCTTCTTTCTGCTCCATCATCTGATCCGGAATCAGCCTGAAAAGCACCCGATGAGGATTATCCAGAAAATACTGCCGGATCCGGTTTTCAAAAAAAGGACCTTTTGCCCGTTCTTCATCAAGCCGTTTCAGGTCTTCGTCAAATCTAAGCACTTTCACAGGATCGCCGCCGTGAAGCCATGGACCTGCAAAAGAAAGCAGCAGTTTGATTCCGTAAGGATAGGGCGTGTTAGTGATTTCTTTGCGGTGAAATTCTGTCTGATGAATCGCAGACTCGATGAGTTCTCTGTCAATCCCTTTGTCTGCAAGCGTTTTCAGGACATCGAAAATAATTGCCTCGATTTTTTCCGCGGCAGATTCTTCGACATCTTTCAGCCCGCAGGCAAACAGGGTATCGCGGTTATCCGGATCAAAGCCGGTTCCGTCGGAAAGTGCGGTTCCGAGTCCTGACTCGATCAATGCCTTGTGCAGAGGAGATGCGGAATTTCCGAGCAGAATATGCTCCAGCAGCGAAAGCACCAGCACTTCGAAAGAATCCCGCGTGTCTGCCGTAAGCCATGCCAGACATATCTGACATTTTTTTGCAGGGTCTTCATTCCTGTCCAGAGGGTAGTAATACGTCACTGTTTCGGGCTTTTCCCACCGCGGCTGAGGCGGAACCTCTGTTTTCGGATCAATGCGGCTGAAATTTTTCAGAATTCTCTCCCGGATAAACGCCAGATGCTCCTTTAACGGCAGATTTCCGTAAGTATAAAAAGAGGCATTGCTCGGATGATAATGCCGTCTGTGAAATTCGGTCAGCTGCTCATAAGTCAGGTTGGGAATAGCCGTCGGGTCTCCGCCTGAATTGTTGCTGTAAGTCGTGGACGGATACAGCGCATTCATAAGAGAACGTACCAGAATCTGATCCGGCGATGACATAGCGCCCTTCATTTCATTATAGACAACTCCTTTGAAAACCAGTTCATTTTCTTCGATTTCAAGGCGATGTCCTTCCTGCTTGAAACTGAGTCTGTCCAATTTCGGGAAAAACGCGGCATCGAGATAAACATCCGTCAGATTGTAGAAATCCTTTTTATTCTGCGTGGAAAAAGGATACATAGTCCAGTCCGATGCTGTAAGCGCATTCATAAATGTACTCAGGCTTCTTTTCAGCATGGAAAAAAAAGGATCCCGGACAGGAAATTTCGCGGAGCCGCACAGCACGGTATGTTCCAGAATGTGGGCGACCCCGGTGGAATCCGAAGGAATAGTCCTGAAGGTGATGCCGAAGGCATTTTCCGTATCCTGATTGCTGATGTGGATATGCCCGGCGCCGGTCACGGTATCTTCCAGTTCGTAGAAAAACGAATTGATTTCCCTGAGTTCCGTCACTCTCAGGATAGAATATCCCTCAATACTGTCTCCCGGTCTTAGTCCCGGATTGTTCTGATCTGCAAACTCATTCATAGCTTTACCTTTTTCTGAGTCGGATATAAGGCATGTTCATCGGTTTCAGCCGGCAGCGACAAATCCGCCGCATCTATGAAATGACATAGATTCCGCGTTCTTTGCGTTTGATTCTTCCTGTGATATTCAGACGGAAGATGATGTTCCGCAGTTTCTTATCCTCGAAGCCCGTTTTTTCCCTGATTTCCTTGAAACCGATGCCCTGTCTGGCATTTTTTATCACTTGCAGTACCGTATCGGAAGCAGTCATCGTTGACCTGCCGACCGGCGCGGTTTTCTTTTTCACAGGAGATTTTTCGGCTTTTTGCTTTGCCGGAGCCGCAGGCTGCGAGGACGACTGTGTTCCTCCTGTAAGCACAATTTCCAGATGATTCAGTTTCGTGATCAGTTTTTCAATATCCTTCTTGGTCGGGATATCGTACTGCTGCATGAAAAATTTTACCATTGCGTCAAAGCTGTGTGATTTTTTACGTGCCATCAGTGTTCCTCCTTGGTTAAAAAAACGACTGTAAAATCAGATTGTTGATTTTGCAATATCTGAAAAAACCGAACTCCCGTATCATTTAAGGTTGCAATCATAACGGTTTGATGGTATTAAGTCAACTGTTAATTGAACGATCATATTATCCGGTCGTGGACAGCAGCAGCCGATATTTTACAAACATCTGATTTCTATATTAAAAAAATTTGAAATCAGCAATAAAAATTTGAAAGATAAGTAATGACATCTCCCGGAATACTTCTTGCTTCATTGAATTTGCGCCCGAAAAAACAACTGGGACAGAATTTTCTCTCTGATCCTTCCACTGCGGAAATGATCACTGCACGCGCCGCCATTTTGCCGGAAGACGTGATATTGGAAATCGGAGCGGGGCTGGGCGCGCTGACCATCCCTGCTGCCCGTATTGCCAAACAGGTCTATGCTGTTGACACAGATCGTCGGCTGATGGAAATTTTAAAAACAGAGTTGCTTGCAAACAATATTTCAAATGTGATTCTGATAGAAAAAAATATTCTGACAGCCGATATTGATGCTTATGCACTGGAGGCGGGCCGTCCCCTTACAGTTATGGGAAATCTTCCCTATAATATTTCCTCCCAGATTCTGGTGCAGTTGATTCTTTCCCGGACTTCCGTGTCACGGGCAATTCTGATGTTTCAGAAAGAACTGGCACAGCGGCTCATGGCAGGTCCCGGGTGCAAAGATTACGGACGCCTTACGGTAATGCTCCGCTACTGCTCGGATATCAGGTCGGTCGCAACTGTCAGAGCCCCGCTTTTTTTTCCCAAACCCAAAGTGGATTCCGAGGTAGTTGAAATCAGGTTCAAAACGGCTCCGGATCATCCGGCAGATGACGAGAATTTCCTTTTCAAAGTCATAAAAGCCGCTTTCGGGAAGAGACGGAAAACCCTTCGCAATGCGCTGTCAGGAAGCGAACTCAATATAGATACGGAAACAGCGGAGCAGGGGCTGAAAAAAGCCGGTATTGACCCGATCCGCCGTGCTGAAACGCTTGATGTGGCAGACTTTGTCAGGCTGAGTCGTTGTCTCAGAGAACCGTGAAACCCGCCACAGATTTCCAGAAATCAAATTTCACAAGGCAACAGGGAGAAGATAATACTTTCGTATATCTCCGACCGGTAACGCAGTGAAATTTGATTTCTGGAAGTATGTATTTCAGACCACACTACGAGACAGATGCTTCTGCTGAAACAGACATAAAACGGCTTGCAAAGCCGTTTTACCGTAAAACGGCAGTCCTGCACAAGTAGTGATAAGTAACTCTTTTATAAAATCAGATTTTTTAC
>DYRK01000608.1 GCA_020718785.1 Desulfatirhabdium butyrativorans
TTTCCTGCTGTACGGGGGATAACTTTGTTCCAGTTCAGAACAATATTGCCGGTTTCCCATCCGTCCACGGCGATATGATAGCGGATTCCGGTCCGGGCATAAAATATGCTTTCTGCAATCCGTGTCAGGCTTTCAACTGCCGAACCTGTATAAACTGCAATATCTGTGTCAAAATCGCTGCCGTAGGTGTCGAAATAAAAAATATCGCTTTCCGGAGCAGTCCATGAATACCAGACCGATTTCCCCCAACCATTTTCGCTGGGTTCCCATGTGGCATCCGTATTCGAGCCGGTTGTTTTTCCGGATATGCCGGTCAGAACAGTCGCGTTTGCAAAATTGTCATTTGCCGGCTGGGAAAATGCCGCGTCCGGCACGGCGCACAGAAATAACGCCGCCATAATCAAATCTGCTGTTTTTATCAGGATATTGTTTTTCGGTTTCATGGCTGCTGTCTCCTTTGGATTTTATTGTTAAAAAAATCCTTTTCAATTTGAATCTGACAGTTAAAAGATCGGCGGCAGTGCAGAAGCAATTTCCCGAAGAATATAAACCGCCTCATGGATTCCGACCCGCTTATCGCCGTTCACATCAATGCCTGCCGAGGCGTAGTCATACCATATCAGGTCATCTGTTCCCGATACTGTTTTGAATGCCGTGACTGCATCTTTCAGATCAAGCTTTATGTCTCCGTTGAGGTCGCCTATAATATCCGAAAACGTGACCGCCCCTTTGATTTCAGACATTCTCTCTTTGTCAGAAATACTCAGGGTATAATGACCGGGTATGGACGGTCCCGGAAGGGTCAGCGAGAGACTGGTTTCGCTGTTTACGGTCACCGAACCGATCCGGGTCAGAGGGATGACAAGCAGACCGGACCCGCCGGCACCCACAAATGCCGTGTCATCCGAAACCGCCACGCCTTGAGCAGGACCCAGCGTATAGCACGAAGCGATAATATGAGGTTTTTTCGGCTCACTTACGTCTATAATCTGCAAACCCTTATCGTCATCCCAACTCGTCACATAAGCAGTTGCGCCGGATACCGAGACATCCAAAGCAGCCCCCGGTATATCAGCCGAAGCAATAATCTGAGGATTTGCCGGATCATTTACATCTATGATCTGCAATCCTTCATTTATATCCACTATATATGCAGTTGTGCCGGAGAGAGCAATACTCAGAGCATCAGCATAGCCGCTCAATGCAAGCGAGGCGATAATCCGAGGATTTGCCGGATCATTTACATCTATCACCTGTAAACTGCCGCCGTCTGCCATATAAGCGGCCGTGCCGGATATGACGACATCTGCTGCAACATAGCCCGGAGTGGCAATCGCCCCGATAAGCCGGGGATTTGCCGGATCGTTTACAGCGACGATCTGCAATCCGCTCCATTCTTCATATCTGCCGCAACTCACATAAACGTTCGTTCCTGACACAGCGATTCCGTAAGCTCCCCCGGGCGTTGCAAATGATCCGATAATGCGAGGCATTGCCGGAACACTTACGTCTATGATCTGCAGACCCTTCCATTTCGATTGTTCTTCATAGTTGCCGCATGCCGCGTAAGCAGTTGTACCGGAGACCGCTACGTCCGTAACATAACCCGGCATATCAACCGAAGCAATAATTTGCGGTTTTGCCGGATCGCTTACAGAGACAATCTGCAAACCCTTATCCCAATCCGCTATATATGCGGTTGTGCCGGATACCGCGACGCCTAAAGCATAGCCCGGAGTATCAGCCGAACCGGAAATCAGCTTGCTCAGGGCAATGATCTGCAAGCCCTGACCTGCCGCAAAGACTGTTGCTCCGGATACAGCAATGTCGCCTGTTATCTGCTCAACCGAAGCGATAACCCGCGGCTGTGTAGGATCGCTTACATTAATGACTTGAAGGCTGTTTCCTTGTGTCACAAAGGCGGTCGTTCCGGATACAGCCACGTTATCAGTCCCGGCAGTCCCCAGTATCCCGGCAGAACCGACAATCCGGGGGTTTTCCGGACTGCTTACGTCTATGATCTGTAAACCGCTTTGATAGTCTGCGGCATAAACGGTGGTACCTGATACAGCGATATCTTGCATATCTGCTGTATCAACCGAGGCGATAATCCGAGGCTTTTCGGGGTTGCTCACAGTGATGATCTGCAAACCCTCATAACCGTCCGCCACAAAAACGGTTGTGCCGGATACTGCGACACTTTCAGCCCTCCGAGGCATATCAACCGAGCCGATAATACGAGGTTTTGCCGGGTCGCTCACGTCTATAACCTGTAAACCGCTGTTTGCCGCAAAAACAGTCGTGCCGGACACGGCAATACCGGAAGCATTTCCCGGCGTATCAAGCCGTCCGACAGTCTGAGGTTTTGCCGGATCACTCACATCTATAATCTCCAAACTCCAATTGCCGGAGATAAAGACAGTCATTCCGGATACCGCGATGCCAGCAATATTTTCCGTAGGAAAAGAACCGATAATCCGAGGTTTTTCAAGGTCGCTTATATCTATGATATATAAGCCGTTACCTGAATCACCGCTGCATGCCACATAAGCAGTCGAGCCGGATACCGCGATGCTCTGAGCTTGTCCCGGTATATCAACTGAAGCGATAATTGCCTTTGAGTTTCCGATATCCGGATACATGAGAACCCTTGTGTTTTCATCGAATCCGAAACCTGTCAAAGTCAGATCCAAAGATTTTCCCGTATGACCCAGCCCGGGATAAACAGTGTCTGCTCTCAAAGGTTTGTCAATATCTTTGTTTTCGGAAGCCCCTGCTTTGAAAATAATGCTGTCGCTGATGTCATAAATCTGACCGGTCCCGCTGTCCGTGGCTTTGAACGTGATCTTTTCGCCGTCAGTGTCCGATACAATTGTGAGAGTATATCCCCACTCTCCTCCGAAACGGATAAATTTCCCCTTTCCGCGGCAGTCGGAAACACCGCCGGGCCCGAAAGCGAGAATAACATAATCGGAACTTTCTATTTTTTCGCTTCCGATAAACACACGGCCGTAAAGCTCCGTTGAAAACTGCCCTGCTGTCCGGGGGATGACTTTGTCACGGTTCAGAACAATATTGCCGGTTTCCCGTCCGTCCACGGCGATATAATAGACGGTTACTGCCTTTGCCCGGAATATGAGACTGCTGTTGCCTTTATCACTGCCGTCATCATAGTTGCCTGCAATCCGTGTCAGGCTGCCCAATGCCGAACCGGTATAAACCTCAAGGATCGTATCAAACCCGCTGCCGTGCGTGTCAAAATAAAAAATATCGGTTTCCGGCGCAGTCCATGAATACCAGACCGATTTCCCCCAACCATTTTCGTCGGGTTCTGATGTCGCATCAACGTTTGTGCCGGTTGTATTCCCGGATATGCCGGTCAGTTCAAACGCATCGGCAAAATTGTCATTTGCCGGCTGGGAAAATGCCGCTTCAGGTACGGCGCAGAGAAATAACACAGCGATAATAAAAGCGAGGGGTTTTATTTGAATATGGCTTTTCGGTTTCATGGGCTGGACTCCTTCCGGTCTGCTGTTTAAAGAAGCTCTTTAATTAAATCGGATATTCC
>DYRK01000609.1 GCA_020718785.1 Desulfatirhabdium butyrativorans
TGTCACCTGTTACCTGTAACTTGTCACCTGTTACCTGTAACTTGTCACCTGTTACCTGCAACCTGTCACTTGCAGAGAGGTTGAAATCATATCAAAATGGATAGCCAAGTCGTTCTGAGAGGAAATCTGAATTTTCTCAGTCTTGGGGATATTCTGCAACTCATCGGTTCGGTGGGCGGAAGCGGAACTTTGCGTGTCATAAGCAAATATGCTCCGACAGCAGGATTGATATTTTTTGACAAAGGAAACATCATCGCCGCGGTCAACGAATTGCTGGAACCCAAGAAAAAAAACGGTGTGGATGCAGTGTATTCGCTGTTCGGATGGATTGAAGGCGAATACGAATTCACACGCGAAGATATCAGCGTCGGAAAGACCGTCACCACAAACCGTATGGAGATTATTTTAGACGGATTGCGGATGGTTGACGAAGGGGTTGTTCCCATTCTCGGGCCCGTCTCGTTTGACAAAAAGGGATCGGATGCCGGAAAAGGAACAGTTATCCCGGTTATCAAGGGACCGCTGGCAGATTATATGTATGTGGTGGATGAAGAAGGCTTTTACAATGGCCGCAAAATCGCGGAAGAAAACAGTCACGGCAGCTGGGTATGGGTCATATTGGAAGGGGTGGTGGATATTATCAAAGAAACCCCTCAGGGACCTCTGACCATGCTCAGAGTCGCGGACGGCGCGTTTCTCGGAAGTCTGGGGGCTTTTCTGTTTCAGAGCAGCCTTCGCAGTTACACAGCGGTCGCGTCCACAAAGGTTCAGCTCGGGGTGCTGGATTCCCAGCGTCTTTCCAATGAATTTTCGGGAAGAACCCGTGAATTCAGAGATATGATGCTCAGTCTTGACAAAAGACTGAGAGAAGTGACTGACCGTACTGTGGAAATCTATCTGAATCAGGACAAATTCGAAGATTATGCAAAAGATAAAAAACTGTTTGACTTCAAGCAGGAAGGAAAAGAGCAGACGCTTTTCAAAATAAAAAAAGGAGAAGCCCTGATTGTCCGGCAGACAAAAGAAGGATATGTACCGCTGGCAAATCTCGGCGCGGATGATTTTATCGGCAATATCCCCTTTCTCGATCTCGGACACGAACCTCAGTCCGCGTCTGTTTTTGTATCACAGGAGTTTGTAACAGTCGAATCGGATGTCGCGGCAATGCAGAAAGAATTCCGGCTGCTTTCGACGACCTTGAAAAATATGGTGGAAAATCTTGCAACCTGCATATCCGTCATAACCAGTTCGGCAGTCAGTTTCCGGAAACAGAATGTTCGGAAGAAGTGAGAAATGAAGGGAGTTTATGGGCATAACAGAAAAAAGAAAACACCCGAGATTCGATTCGCTCAATCTGTCATATCTATGCGTTGACGAAAAGGGCGACATCATTTATCAGGGGATGGGCAGGACATTGAATGTATCCGAATCCGGCATCCTTTTAGAGACTGTTTTCGGGGGGATCAACCGGGAAAATATTGTGGAACTGACCATTGCCCTTGAAGATGATCTCGTTGACATCAAAGGAACAGTCGTGCGCTGCAAAGCCGGAGAGGGCGAAAAATCCGAAGCCGGTATCGAATTCCTTGAAATGGACCTTGATGCACTCAGGATTTTAAAAAAATTTATAAATCTGTTCGAAAAACAGAAAGAAGATGAGAATAAGGAAAATTAAAAATATATATGAAACAGAGCGTTGTATATGAAACTGCAATGCCCGCGCTGAAGCTTGCAAAAAGAGGCAAAGTAAGGGATATGTATGATCTGGGCGATACTCTCCTGATGATTGCCACAGACAGACTTTCAGCTTTTGATGTGATTATGCCTGATCCCATTCCCGACAAGGGAAAAGTGCTGACACAGATTTCTTTGTTCTGGTTTGATCTTTTGAAGCCGGTAATACACAATCATGTCATTTCGGGCAATACCGGAGATTATCCCTCGGCATGCAAACCATATCGCGATATTCTGCGCGGCAGGAGTATGCTGGTAAAGAAAGCAGAAGCAATTCCTGTGGAGTGTGTTGTCAGGGGATATCTGTCAGGCTCGGGCTGGAAAGATTACCGCGAATCAGGAGCAGTCTGCGGAATTGCCCTGCCGCGGGGCATGAAAGAATCCGACAGGCTGCCGGAACCTTTGTTTACGCCTTCGACAAAAGAAGAAGTCGGGGTTCATGATGTAAATATTGATTTTAAAGAGACTGCCCGGAGAATCGGACTGACTCTTGCGGAGAAAATCAAAGCACTGAGCATTGAAATTTATAAAAAAGGGGCAGAACTTGCGGATAAAAAAGGCATCATCATTGCAGATACCAAATTCGAATTCGGTCTTATCGGCAACGAGATTATCCTGATTGACGAGGTTCTCACGCCGGATTCATCAAGATTCTGGCCCAAATCATCCTATACACCGGGAATACCTCAGAAAAGTTTTGACAAACAATATGTCAGAGATTATCTGACATCGGTCTGCTGGAACAAAAAACCGCCCGCGCCTTCTCTTCCCGAAGACGTTATTGAAAACACCCGCCAAAAATATGCTCAGGCTCTGAAACATTTGACCGGCATGGAAATCAAATGACCGATAATTTCCGTCCCATCTTTTCTTTTTCTGTGATCAGCCTCTCCCGGATCAGCCCGGACGAGCGGTTCAGAATTACTTCTGAAACCTCCGCGGCGCGGCTGATTCCTTCTGTCAGGACCATGGGGCTGATGCAGCCCCCTCTGTTATTGAAAAACACAGCAGACGAAAGCTTTACGGTTGTATGCGGATTCCGCAGGATTGCCGCGTGCCGCGAACTCGGATGGTCACAGATCGGAGCCGGAATTCTGGATCCCGGAACTCCGGAATCGGAATGCGTAAAATTAGCCGTCACGGATAATTCTTTTCAAAGAACATTGAATCTCATCGAAATGTCGAGAGCTTTTTCCATGCTTTCCCGTATTTTCAGCGATATTCGGGAGATGGGGAAAGAAGCCGCGGCATTGGGTCTGCCGGAAAATCCCGCTATGATTCGGAAAATACAGGGGATTTGTCTGCTGCCGGAAGCAATTCAGGCCGGCATTCTTTCCGAAACTGTTCCTCTGCCTGTCGCGCTGGAACTCGGCAAATTCGATACAGATACAGCCCTTGGTTTTGCACATTTGTTTGAAATGCTTAAACCGAGTCTGAACAAAGAGCGCGAAATCATCACCCTGATGAAAGAAATTGCCGCGCGTGAAGACCGTTCTGTCTCTGATATATTTGAAGAAAACCGTTTCCGCGAGATTTTAGGCGATAAGGAAACAGACAGAAATCAGAAACTCCGGGAAATAAGAATTTATCTGAGACAGCGGCGGTTTCCGGCCATCAGCCGAGCCGAAGAAATTTTTGAACAGAATGTGAAAGAACTCGGTCTCGGAAACACTGCAAAACTGATTCCGCCCGCCAATTTCGAGGGAACCGAATATACGCTTAATCTGAGTTTCCGGAATCTGGCAGAACTGAAGGCGCATCATGCAATGTTAGACAGCCTTATACAAAATCCCTCCCTGAAAAAAATTCTCGGCTGATTTTCATCCCCTGATC
>DYRK01000069.1:0-7975 GCA_020718785.1 Desulfatirhabdium butyrativorans
AAAAAGGACCGGAACCCATATGGCACTGATTCCTTATTTCCGAAAATGTCTATTCCATATCAAGATATTTTTCCGCACGCCTTTCAAAAAGTATTTTGCACTGAGCCGGAAAATCATCATCCGCATCGTTGAAAAGCAGAAAAAAGCGGAACCTTAGGAAGTGCGTCAAAGCGCATGGAAAGCTGATATGAAAGTTCTGTTTTCAGAGGAATGCCTCCCAGCAGTTGAGATGCTTTTCGGAGTTCGTCAAGCCTGCCTGAAAAATTGGCGGCAATCGGCCGTTCCGCATTATTCACAAAGGCTCCGGCAAAGGGGGCGGCGTTTCTGAAGTCTTTGTAAGACACCCAGCCGTCTTCTTTCGGCTCCTGTTCAGGACATAAAAGAATATACTTGAAGAGTACGACACATACCGAGTGATCGGGTTTTTTTCCGGACGGATCGCTGATCCCTTTTGCGGAAACCCTGTATGAATTTCCGAAAAACGGAATGAGGGCTTCATTCTCTTCAACCCGTATCAGAAGTTTTTCTGCAACCGCGTCAAAATCTGTCCCGGAAATCTGAGACAGATAATCTTTGTAAATTTTTTCAAATATCTGTGCCTGCATTATGTCATGTTCCTCTGTCAGAAAGTCATGTACGGTTCGATGTAAGGAAAGTGGAAAATCAGACTCTGAACTTTTCGTATCTGCTGTACCGGAATTTTTTCCTCGTTCCCAAGCCCCAGCTTGGGAACGCATCTGCGCCCGAAGCCCCGGCTTCGGGCCTCTCCCGTCACGGGAAGCCGGGGCTTCCCCGGCAAGTGCGTTCCCAAGCTGGGGCTTGGGAACGAGAAAAAAATAAATTCAAGTGCGTAAGTCCTATTTCTAAAAGTTTTTTTTTGAAAAGTCAAGTACCGATCAGCATATCTGTTCTTCTGTTTTTCTTGACATATCCATGAAAAACGGATACGACTCCGCGGTATCAACCTGCAAACTGAGAGGATTTTTACATGGGGAAACCGAAATTAAAGGAACATATTATCAACCGGGAGTGGTGCAAGGGCTGCGGGATATGCGTCCATTTCTGCCCCAAAAATGTCTTGGAACTCGATGAAAATGACAAAGCCGTGGCAGTGATACCCGAAGAGTGTATATGTTGCAGACTTTGCGAACTCCGCTGCCCGGACCTTGCCATAGAAGTCATAACAGAGCCTTCCGAAGTTTCGGAATCTTCCGAAGTTTCGGAGACTTCCGAAGTCTGAGGGATTTATGAGCCAGAATATCAGATTTATTCAGGGAAACGAAGTATGTGTTGAGGCTGCCCTGTATGCGGGGCTGAATTTTTTTGCAGGATATCCCATCACTCCTTCCACCGAAATCGCCGAGCATCTGTCTTTAAGGCTGCCGCAGATAAAAGGCAGATTCATTCAGATGGAAGATGAAATAGCGTCTGTATGCGCCATCATCGGAGCATCGCTCACGGGTCACAAAGTGATGACCGCAACCAGCGGACCCGGCTTTTCTCTGATGCAGGAGGGGCTGGGATATGCAATTATGGCGGAAATTCCCTGCGTGATTATTAATGTGCAGCGCGGCGGACCTTCCACGGGACTTCCCACAAGCGTCAGTCAGGGAGATGTGGGGCAGGCACTTTGGGGAACCCACGGCGATCATGCTGTCATAGCGATGACTGCTTCAAACCATCAGGATATTTTTGCCATGACGGTACACGCGTTCAACATGGCAGAAACTTACAGAACGCCCGTTATTCTTCTGTTTGACGAAGTTACGGGACACATGAGGGAAAGGCTTGTTATTCCGGAACCCGGTGAATTTCCTCTGGTGGAGCGGCTCCGGACATCTGTAAAAGAAGGAGTGGATTATCATCCTTATCTGCCAAGAGAAGACGGCCGTCTGCCCATGTCCGATTTCGGCGGGAAGCATCGCTACAATGTCACCGGACTTGCCCATGATATGTGGGGCTTTCCCTCAAACAATCCCTCGGTAGTACAGGGACTGCTCCGCCATCTTGTGGACAAAATCAACAACAATTCCCACAATATCACCCGATACAACGAGTATGAAATGGAGGATGCCCGGACCGTTCTGATTTCCTACGGTTCATCTGCCCGGTCTGCCCTTCATGTGGTAAAAAACCGGCGTGCCAGAGGGGAGCGGATAGGGCTTCTGGAACTGCAGACTTTGTGGCCCTTTCCTTTCGGACTTGTACGGCAGAAATGCGCTGATGCCAAATACATCGTAGTCGTAGAAATGAATATGGGACAGATTCTTCAGCCGGTAAGAATGGCAGTGGACAATCCGGAACGCGTATATCTCGCCAATCGGATTGACGGCGTTTTTATTACTCCTACGGATATTAAAAATATTCTCAGGATCATTCAGGGACGGGGAATGTGAAAAAGAGGTGCGGGGTGCGGGGTATGAGGTAAGAGGCATCATTTTACCTCTTACCTCGTACCTCTCACCCCTGACCTCCCATAAAGGTGATTTATGGCAATAAAAGATTATATTCGGGAACGTTTTTTTCCGCATATGTGGTGTGCGGGATGCGGCCACGGAATCGTGCTGAACGGACTTCTCAGAGCCATCGAGCAGATCGGTATCAGCAAAAACGACATAGTCATGGTATCGGGCATCGGATGTTCGTCCCGGATTTCAGGCTATGTGGATTTTCATACCCTTCATACCCTTCACGGCCGGGCGCTGGCATTTGCCACAGGTGTCAAAATGAGCCGTCCCGAACTCAAGCTTATTGTTCCTATGGGAGACGGCGACGCTTTGGCTATCGGCGGAAACCATTTTATCCATGCCGCGAGGCGGAATATCGACATGACAGCAATCGTCATGAACAACCGTATCTACGGCATGACCGGCGGGCAGTATTCGCCGCTGTCCGGTTACGGAACAAGTGCTACTACCGCGCCGTATTCGAATATAGATCATACCTTTGACGTGGTGAATCTGTCTGTGGCTGCCGGGGCTTCGTTTGTTGCCCGGACCACGGCATATCATGTCATGCAGATGATCTCTGTTCTGAAACAGGCAATCCTGCACAAAGGTTTTTCCGTGGTAGAAATACTTACCCAGTGTCCGACTTATTTCGGAAGAAAGAACAAACTGGGCGGCGCGGTGGAGATGATGGAATATTTCAAGAATAATACTACGTCTGTCGGCTCAAAGGCAAAACAGGAGAATCCGGAACTGATCGAACGCGGCGTATTTGTACGCAAAGAAATACCGGAATATTGCAGTGAGTACGAAAAAATCATTCAGAGGGCAACAATCGGTTAAGGACATGAAATTATGGAAAGATGCAGATTGGTATTTTCAGGTTCGGGCGGACAGGGCGTGATCACCGCCGCGGTTATTCTTGCCGAGTCTGCGGTGCTGTATGAAGACCTGATTGCCGTACAGACACAGTCCTACGGTCCCGAGGCAAGAGGCGGGGCAACGCGTTCCGATGTCATTATAGCGGATTCGGAAATCTATTTCCCCAAAGTGAATCAGCCCAATGTGCTTGTCTGCCTCACTCAGGAAGCTTATAATAAATTTTACTCGATTGTCCGCCCCGGAGGACTTCTCATCACAGATACCCGTTTTGTCAAGACATGGAAAAAAGTGGATGCCCGGCAGAAAGAACTCCCTATGTATCAGACGATAATGGAAAAAATCGGCAAGCCCATTGTATTCAATATCTTCATGCTCGGTTCTCTTATCAGCATGGTTGATCTGGTCAAGCCCGAATCCATTATGAAAATTCTGGAAACCCGCATTCCATCGGCTTTTCTTGAAATGAACCGTCAGGCACTTCGTCTGGGGATGGAGTTGGGAGCGCAGTTTAACTACTGAAGTATTCTTACCTTCCCCTCGTTCCCGAGCTTTGCGTCACTGCCGTTAAGTCAAGCGTGAAATCAGTTCATCCGGAGTGCTGAACCCATCTTATAAAATCGGCATTTCAGCACTCCTCCTCCTTAACTTAACGGCAGTGACGCTTTGCGTGGGAACGAGGGGAAAACAGCGGCTTCATTTAAGCTGGAATTCAGCTATAAAATTACCGGGAATACTTCCAATTTTTTATTGTAACAACAAGGAGAAAAAACATGCTGTTACCAAAATTCGACTTTCATGAACCTCTGACTCTGCCGGAAGCGTGTCAGATGATGAGCGAATTCGGCAGAAAAGCCAGACCGTTAGCCGGCGGAACCGATCTGATGATCAACATGAAAAAAAAAATCGTATCTCCGGAGCATCTGATTTCCCTTTCCAGAATTGATGAACTCAAGGCAGCGCAATGCTCCGGCAACATGCTGAAAATCGGCTCCTGTGTTACGGTTGCCGAACTGACAGAATCCGAACTTGTCAGAAAAAACTGCAGCGCGCTCTGTACCGGAGCCAAAGCATTAGGCTCTCCGCTGATCCGAAATCTTGCCACAATCGGCGGAAATATCGCTTCTGCCAGACCTGCTGCGGACCTTCCACCTTCACTTATGGCATACAACGCGAAAGTGGTTCTGAAGAAAAGTTCCGGAGAAAGACTCGTGCTGCTTGATGATTTTTTCAAAGGACCGGGACTGACCGAACTTCAGGCTGACGAACTCCTCACAGAAATTCAGATCGAAACACCCCCGCCGTATTCGGGCTGCGGATACATCAATATGGGGATCCGAAAAGCTCAGGACTGCAACATCGTCAATGTGGCGTCCTTTATCAGCCTTGACGCTCCGGACGGCCTGATTAAAACCGCAAGAATCATTATGGGCTGTGTGGGTCCCAAGCATCTGAGAGCCTGTTCCGCTGAAACATTTCTTATCGGAAAAAAAGCCTCCGAAGAGCTTTTTGCCCAAGCCGGGGAAGCTGCCATGAAAGACTGCTCGCCTATTGATGATTTCAGAGGGTCAGCAGAATACAAACGCGCCATGGTCGGTGTACTGACAAAGAGAACTTTGGCGATGGCGTATGAAGAAGTGAGAAGTGAGAATTAATCCTTGAAAGGAGTTTTTATGAAAAAGCTTATTTCTCTGACCGTAAACGGCAAGTCATATCAGATTGCCACGGAGCCGAATCAGACCCTCGCGGATTTGCTCCGGTATGAGTTGGGGCTGTTCGGTACGAAAAAAGGATGCGAAATGGGCGATTGCGGTTCATGTACGGTTATTATGGACGGAAAGCCGGTCAATTCGTGTCTTGTCCTTGCCATGCAGGCAAACCGTCGAAGTATTACTACTATCGAGGGATTGGAAAGTGAAAAAGGACTTCATCCGCTTCAGCAGGCATTTGCGGAAAAAGGAGCAATTCAGTGCGGATTCTGCTCATCCGGAATGATTCTGTCTGCAAAACATCTGCTGGATAAAAATCCCAAGCCCAATGAGGCAGAAATCCGAAGTGCCATATCCGGAAATCTTTGCAGATGCACCGGGTATCAGAAGATTGTCGAAGCGGTAAAGGGGGTGAGGGGTTAGAGGTTCGGGTGAGGGGTAAAAATAAGGAGAAATTCAGATGAGCCAATATGATGTCATTAACAGCCGTGCCACCCGGATAGACAGCCAAGATAAGGCAACAGGACGGGCTGTGTTCATAGATGATATGAAAATGCCGGGGATGCTTTACGGGGCAATATTGCAAAGTCCGCTGGCGCACGCGGAAATTTTGAGTATTGATACTTCCGCGGCAAAAAAACTTCCGGGCGTAAAAGCAGCAGTAACATCTCAGGAAGCCGGGCTGATAAAATACGGCGTAAGTCCTGCGCGCTATGATGAGACGATTTTCTGCTATGACAAAGTCCGTCATGTAGGAGATAATATCGCAGCAGTTGCGGCTACGGATTTGGAAACCGCTATGGCAGCCCTGTCACTTATCAAAGTCGAATATCGGGAAATGCCGGCAGTATTTACTGTCGAAGAGGCAATGTCTGACGGTGCGCCGATTCTGCATGAAGAATATCCGAGGAATATCTGCGCTGAAGTGCATCAGGAATTCGGGGATGTAGAAACAGCGTTCAAAGAATGCGACCTGATAAAAACAACTTCTTTTGTAAACAAACGTCAGGACGCGGCATTTATCGAACCTCAGGGCTGTATTGCCGATTATGATCTTTCCGGCACTTTGACGCTGTACTCTTCTACTCAGGTTCCGCATTATGTTCAGCGGACGCTGGCAATGGTATTGAAACTTCCTGTAGGAAAAGTCCGCGTAGTCAAACCTTATGTGGGCGCGGGATTCGGCATCAAAGCCGCAGCCAATCATATAGAACTGGCAGCCTGTCTGCTTTCCATGAAAACCGGCAGACCTGTCAAGATGAATTTTGACAGGGAACAGGTATTTCTGCATGGTCGGGCAAGGCATCAGTTTTTTCATACTATGACTACGGGCGTGAAAAAAGACGGCACACTGATGGCTCTGAAACACGAGTGCTACCTGAACGGCGGCGCGTATTCGAGCTTCGGTATAGCTACAGTTTACTATGCCGGTTCTTTGCTCGGGGGACCTTACAGACTGCCCAATATGAAATATGACGGATACCGTATTTACACCAATCTGCCGGCTTGCGGCGCACAGCGGGGTCACGGCGGTGTGGCTGCCCGTGCCTGCTGGGAACAGCAATTGGATATGATCGCAGAAGAATTGGGCATGGATCCCATTGATCTCCGGCTCAAAAACATGATGGTCGCCGGCGATGTAACCTGCAATGACCTGAACATGAGCAGTTTGGGCATGAAAGAATGTATCGAGGCTGTAAAAGAAGGCTCTGACTGGAAGAACAAAAAAGGCAGACTGCCCAAAGGCAAAGGCATAGGCATGGCTTGCGGCTTTTTTGTCTCAGGCGCGGGATATCCTATCTACCGCTCCGACACCTATCACGGAACAGCAGTAATCAAACTGACCGAAGACGGCGGAACCGCATTGGTTTATACGGCA
Organism: Desulfatirhabdium butyrativorans; assembly: GCA_020718785.1. Taxonomy (GTDB): domain Bacteria; phylum Desulfobacterota; class Desulfobacteria; order Desulfobacterales; family DYRK01; genus DYRK01. The sequence continues at coordinate 6,915 of DYRK01000069.1, forward strand.
TCTGCCGAAATCGGGCAGGGTTCCGATACTGCCTTTGCCATGATTGCAGCAGAGGCATTGGGAATTCCTCTGGAATGTGTGAGATTGGAATCCGGAGACACAGACTTCGGCGTTGATCTGGGCGCGTATTCCAGCAGACAGACCTTAATGACAGGCCATGCAGTCAAAGAAGCGGCTGAAAGTGTTAAACTACAGGTGTTAGAAGTGCTTTCACGCGAGCTGAAAATTCCGGTTTATGACATGGACATCAAAAAAGGCGTAATTGTCTTTAAGAAGGAAAAGCCGGATTTCAGCGGACTCAGAACGCGCTACATCAAGGAACACCGCGGCTGGACAGACAATCCGGCTCCCGAAGAAGACCTCTCGTTCAGGGAAGCCTCACGGATTGCTTATCTTGCCAAAGGCAGCATTGTAGGAACAGGCAAGTACAAACCTCCGGAGTTGGGCGGCAAGTTCAAGGGCGCGACCGTGGGAACCTCTCCGGCTTACGGCTGTTCGGCTCAGGTAGTAGAACTGAGCGTTGACATGGAAACCGGGCAGATTGCTATTGAGAAAATGACTGACGCGCATGACTGCGGACGCGCCATCAACCGGACCTCTGTGGAAGGTCAGATGGAAGGCTCGGTTTCCATGGGGATAGGCGAGGCATTGTATGAGGAAGTCAAATTCGATGACAAGGGCAGAGTCATCAATGCAGACCTTGCAGAATACAAGATTCCCACGGCATTGGACATGCCTCATGTTGAAACCATCATTGTGGAGAGCAATGAACCCAACGGTCCCTTTGGTGCGAAAGAGGTAGGAGAAGGAGCGATCATGCCCACCATACCGGCTATCCTCAATGCGGTTTACGATGCTGTCGGCCTAAGAATATTCGAACTTCCGCTAACGTCGGAGCGTGTGTGGACGGCGATGAAGATAAGAGCTAAGGGTTAAGAGGTCAGGGGGTGAGAGGCACCTCTTACCCCTCACCCCTGACCTCTCACCTCTTTTCAGACCATCGCCTTGATTTTATCCATAATTTCAGGGAATTTAGTCATCAGTGATTCTATGCTGTCAAG
>DYRK01000069.1:8075-9252 GCA_020718785.1 Desulfatirhabdium butyrativorans
TGATTTTATCCATAATTTCAGGGAATTTAGTCATCAGTGATTCTATGCTGTCAAGATCAAAGCATTCTCCGGCTTCGTACAGATCGCTGCTGTAACGGAGCAGAATGCCGATCCGGTATTCCTCTGCGATATTTTTTAACTCTGTCGCTAAAAGCTCTATCTCGTCAATGAAAAATATCTCTGCATTCTTTTTCCATTTCGGAAAGATTTCATGTTCCAGCCGGCGGATCAGTTCCGGCACACGTATTTTTTCTCCTTCCGAAAGGCTGTCCCCGGACTCCTCAGTCTCCGGTTTCACAACTATCGGAAATACATCGGGAAACAGATCCGCCAGCAGAGATTGAAATATCCCGGCTTCCTGCTCCAACTGCTCTGTCAGCGAGTAAACCGTATCTGTCCTGCCTTCTTTTCCGGCAACTTCTATCTCATGAGCCTTATCTCTGAGTTTATGCGCCGAAATATTGGCACACATTCCCTTGATCGTATGGGCATGCAGCCGGATCGAGTCGGTATCTTTTCTCTCCGAAGCTGTTTTCAGCTTTTCAATCTGTCCGGCTATATGTCTGGGAATGTCTTTTATAATGCGTTTCAAGACTTTTTCATCTCCGTCCAGACGGTTCGCAAATGCCTGAGGGTCAAAAATATCCTTTGTCAAAGAGCAGTTGTCGCCCGGCGGCTTCTTATCCTTTGCCGATATTTGCCTGATATTTGCCGATACATATCTGACAAGCATTGCCAGCAGTTCATCAGGGCAGATCGGCTTTGATATGTAGTCATTCATTCCTGCATCGAGGCAGTTCTGCCGGTCTTCTTTAGTTGCATTTGCTGTCATTGCAACAATCGGCACCTTAAAATTCAGTACGCCCGAATCAGGATCACGGATAATCCGGGTTGCTTCCAGCCCGTCTGTTTCCGGCATCTGCATATCCATCAGAACAAAATGATATGGAATATTCCGGAGTGCATCCACAGCTTTTCTGCCGTTATCCGCAACATCTGCCGAGAGACCGAGTTTCTCCAGTATTGCCAGTGCCACCTTCTGATTGGAGATATTGTCTTCTGCCAGAAGAATGCGTATAGAGGTGAGGGGTAAGGGATCAGGGGTCAGGGGTAAGGGGTAAGGGGTCAGGGGATGATCTCCCATAACCTCTGACCTCTCACCCCGAACCTCTGACCT
>DYRK01000069.1:9352-15877 GCA_020718785.1 Desulfatirhabdium butyrativorans
CTGACCTCTCACCCCGAACCTCTGACCTTTTTTCAAAACAGGCTGTGAACCAGAACGTGCTGCCTTTTCCTTCATGGCTTTCGACGCCGATCTGTCCGCCCATGAGTTCTGCAAGCTGTTTTGAAATGGCAAGTCCCAGCCCGGTGCCGCCGTATTTCCGGGCTGTTGACATATCTGCCTGAGAAAAAGGCTTGAACATACGGTCCATGCGGTTTTTGGGAATGCCGATGCCGGTATCCGAGATACAGAATTTCAGAACTGTATCTTTGCCGCTTTCTTTTTCTTTTGAAATGCGGAGATCAATCTGCCCTCTGTCCGTGAATTTGACGGCATTGTTCAGAAAATTGAGCAGAATCTGACGCAGCCTCGGGGAATCGCCCATAAGATAAGTATGCACATCCGGTTCTATGTCAAGTGTCAGTCCGAGTCCTTTTTCACCGGCTTCGGGCTTCAGAATTTTTATGACAGATCCGACGCTGCGGATAAGATCAAAGGCTTTGACTTCCAGTTCCAATTTTCCGGCTTCGATTTTGGAGAAATCCAGAATATCGCTGATCACGGACAGCAGAATTTCGGAAGAATCAGCCGCTGTTTCGGCATAGTCGCGCTGCTGTCCGTTCAATTCCGTATCCAACAGCAGCCGAGTCATGTTTATGAGAGCATTCATCGGGGTGCGGATTTCATGGCTCATATTTGCCAGAAATTCACTTTTGGCTTTATTGGCTGCCTCGGCAGTTTCTTTGGCCTGCCGGAGTTCGATATTCTGTGCCTGCAAGCACTGCCGGGCTTCGCGCAGTGCCAGATGGGTCCGAATGCGTGCCAGCACTTCCCGATACTCTATCGGTTTGGAGATATAGTCAACACCTCCGGCTTCAAAAGCTCTGATTTTGTCGGATGTCTCATTCAAAGCACTGATAAAAATAATCGGGATATCGCGGGTACGTTTATCGGATTTCAGATATTCGCAGACCTCGAAGCCGGACATATAAGGCATCATAATATCCAGCAGAATAATATCCGGGTGCTGTTTCTGCGCTGCGGATATCCCTATATGTCCGTTCGGCGCGGGCAGCACCCGATATCCCGCTTCGGTCAGAATGTCGGTAAATAAGCGTAAATTCGATCTGGTATCATCAATAACCAAAACCGTACTTTTACCGTTTATCTTTGTATTCTGCTTTGTTGTCATGTTTTTTTATTCCCTGCCTGTTCCCGCTTCGAAACCGAAGATGACTGTAATCTTGCCGAATATTTTCTCAAAGGATATATTTCATAAAACAAACTCTGTCAATGCTTTTTGAAAATCTCGTATCAGCATCGGAAACCGGAGCAGCCGGCGAAATCACGCCGGCAGAGATTTACTATCTGGCTGAATCTGTTGATGATTCGCTTGTTAAAATGTATCAGCTGGAAGGCACTTATGATAAGAAGCGGATCAGCAATAATCTCAGACCCCGGAATGTATTTGAAAAAGCTCTTGATGTTACCGAGAAATTCAACATGCTCCACAATCATGCCATAGATCGGAACAGGCTGGCTGAGGCGAGCAAAGTCGCGGATATGAGCCGTGTCACCCCCGCGGATACTTATGCTGTCCTGAGCCTGATTAAAGATTACATGACAAAAGAAGGTGTTTTCGCGGAATACACCGGAGAGAAAAGCCCGAAAACGCCGAGTGATGTTTTTCATCTGATGCGTCAGCTTTCATGGCGATGTTCCGAGATTGCAAAGAAAAAAGGAATTGTCACGAACTGGGCAAGCCCGGCGCAGGTTTATGAGTCTGCGGTGACAACGCTGATGCCTGCGGTTCAGGCAATGGCAGGGGAAGCCGGTCTGAAATATGAGGATTACCCCTTTCCGAGACAGCCGGTCAGCAGCGTTGTCCCCCGATATAACTACAATCTTCTGTGTCATGTTTACAATAACATTTCAAAATATTATATGTACAAAAAGGGGAATTATGAGCCGGTTGTTTTTCTGGAAGTCAATGACTGCGATGATATTTCACCTGCCGATGTCTTTGATCTGGCGCAGATTGTCGCTTCGGAACTCAGAGCAAATATCGGCATCAGACCCCTTTCCCCGGAAACTGCTGCCAATTATGCCAGATGGAAGGAAAGCCATGCGGAAATTCTGCCCGGGCATGTGTTCCGTCTGATTCAATATAACTTCATCCTGAGCAAAAAGGTGCTGGAAGGCAGAAGTGAACAGTAAAACGATTTTGCAAATCGTTTTATCAAAGGACGATCTGCAAAACCGTTCTGTACATTTAACATTCAGGGAGGATAAAGACAATGAAAGGTCTCAAATCAGGCTTGGGAAAGAAAATGGCAACAGGGTTCGGGATTATGATTATGACCATGATCGTTCTGGGAAGTGTCGCTTTGTGGAAAATGCGAGGTGTGCAGATTCAGTCTGTCATGATGGATCAGGAATATGTCGAGGAGGTAAAACTGTGCAACAATCTGGAAGGGCTTGGGGCGCAGACCATGTACCTCATGCACGGCTACGGATTGACCGAAGAAAAACATTATCTTGACGAAGGAATGAAATTTTTCGGCAAGATCGGGGAATCTGTTCAGAATATCAAAACATTTGCCGCTGCGTCGCCGCATCTTGCCGAACTCCGGGAAGCAATAACTGCCATCGAAGCCGGAAGTTCGGAATATGAAACCTTTGTCAAAGAAACGGTGAAACGAAACAGTCAGATCGCAGAGAACCGTGAGACACTTTCCGACGCAGCGGTGCAATATATGGATGCGTGCTATCTTTTTTTAGAGGCTCAGAATGACGCGCTGGAAGCAGAGACGGTGGCCGGGTTCAAGGCAGACAGGCTTTCGGAACGTCTGAAAAAGATCACGCTGATCAACGAGGTGGTTGATCTGGGAAATGCCACCCGTCTGGCTGCCCATAGTGCTGTGTCGCTCCGTGATCCGGAAGTCATACGGAAAGCGCAGGGAATTTTTGATCTGATGGAAAAGAAGTTTCAGATGCTTCTGTCTCTTTCCGAACTGGAAGAAAATGTCAAGCAGGTTGAAATGACCCGGTCTGCGGCTCAGACATACAGAAAGGCAATGAACGGTCTTCTTGATAACTGGCTGGCATTGCAGGAAATCGGCGAAAAGCGGGATGCGCTTGCCAATCATCTTTTGGAACTGACGCGGAACGCAGCCTTAAAAGGAATAGAAGATACTGAAAAAATAGCAGGAGATACGGTGTCTTCCATTTCTGCCGCTTCGCTGATCCTTATTGTCGGTCTGACCCTTGCCAGTGCCATAGGAATAGTTGTAGCTTTTGTCATTACCCGCAGCATTGTCCGAGTCAATCATCTGACAGATGCTTTTGTAAAGCCCGTCCGTACCACAGCCCGATATATTGACCGGATTGCCAAAGGCGATATTCCGGAAAAGATTGCAGAGGAATATAAAGGCGATTTCAATGAAATCAAAAACAATCTGAATAAATGTATCGAAGCCGCAACAGGACAGGCTGCCGCGGCTGCCGCAATTGCCGACGGCGATCTGTCCGTAATCGCAGATATCCGCTCAGACAACGATATTCTGGCAAAAAGTATGCAGAACGTCATTGAAGTGCTGAACGGTCTGCAAAAAGAACTGGCTCGGCTTACCGAGGCTTCAAAACAAGGCAGGCTTTCGGAACGCGGTAAATCAGAGCAGTTCCGCGGCGCATACTCGGAACTGGTACAAAGCGTCAACGAAATGCTTGACGCTATTCTGCTGCCTATCACGGAGGGAAACCGGGTTCTCCGTCTGATTCAGAAAGGAAATCTGCGGGAGAAAATGGAAATCGAATGCAGGGGCGATCATGAAAAGATGAAGAATGCTGTGAACGGACTACATGAATGGCTGACCGGACTGATCGCATACATCACGGGGATTGCCGACGGAGACATGACCGCAGTAATGGAAAAAGCCTCTGATGAAGACCAGATTCACGAATGGCTCATGCTCATGAAAAACAATATCCGGGCATTGGTCACGGAAGCCGACATACTTGCCAAAGCCGCGGTGGAAGGCAGACTAAACATCCGTGCAGATTCGGGAAAACATCGCGGGGAATATGCAAGAGTCATTCAGGGAATAAACCGGATTATGGATTCGCTGGTCGGTCATCTGGATGCCATGCCTGCGCCCGCTCTGATTATAGACCGGGAGTTCAATATCTGCTACATCAACAAAGCCGGAGCCGGAGTCGTAGGTCTGCCGCAGGAATCGCTGACCGGCACGAGGTGTTACGATCATTTCAGGACTTCCGACTGCCGGACTGAAAAATGCGCTTCGGGGCGTTCCATGCGGCAGGGAGATATTGCGACTTCGGAGACCGATGCCCATCCTCAGAATAAAACCCTTGATATTTCCTACAGCGGCGTTCCGATAAAAGATACAGACGGCAAAGTGATCGGATGCCTTGAGATCATTACGGATTTGACTGCATTGAAACAGGCTGCCCGTATTGCCAAAAAGCAGGCAGATTATCAGGCAGAAGAAGTTGACAGGCTTGTGAGCAATCTGGGCAGATTGGCTGAAGGTGATCTCGATATCTGCACAGCAGAAACAGAAAGCGATGAGGATACCCGGACCGTGGGTGAAAATTTCAGAACTATCGGACGCGCACTCGGGCAGACGGTCGCCGCAGTCCGCACTCTCGTAACCGATGCGAATATGCTGGCTGAATCTGCCACAGAAGGCAGACTCGGTACACGTGCAGATGTCTCGCGTCATAAGGGCGATTTTGCCAGAGTCATGCAAGGAGTAAATGCCACCTTGGACGCGGTGACTCTGCCGCTGAATGCCTCGGCAGAATATGTTGACAGGATTTCAAGAGGAGACATTCCCGAAAAAATCACCGAGGCTTACCGCGGGGATTTCAGCCGGATCAAAGACAATCTGAATCTTCTGATTGATGCAATGAATGAGGCGACGCATATTGCCGAAGAAATGGCTGAGGGAAATCTGAGCCTCACGGTCAGAGAACGCTCGTCTCAGGACAGACTGATGCAGTCAATGGGGGCAATGATAAAGAAACTCAATACGGTTCTGAAAGAAACAGACGGACTGATCCGCGCTGTGAGAGAAGGAAAACTGAATATCCGAGGCAATGCCGATGTTTTTGCCGGAGGCTGGCATGACCTGATTCTCGGAGTCAACAGCCTGATTGACGCGTTTGTCAATCCGATCAACATGACGGCAGCGCATATTGACCGGATCGCCAAAGGAGATATTCCCGAAAAAATCAGCGAGGAATACCGAGGCGATTTCAATCGGATCAAAAACAATCTGAATATACTGACCGATGCGACAAACGAGGTGACAGTGCTTGCCCAGGAAATGGCTGAGGGAAATCTGGCAGTAAAGATAAAAGAGCGTTCCGGGCAGGACAGACTGATGCGGGCATTGAATGCAATGATAGGAAAACTTCATGAAGTGGTTATCAATGTGAAGCAGGCATCCGATACTGTGGCATCCGGGAGCCGGCATCTGAGCGCGGCTGCGGAACAGATGTCTCAGGGCGCGGCCGAGCAGTCTGCCTCTGCCGAGGAAGTGTCATCGTCTATGGAGCAGATGGCTTCCAATATTCGGCAGAACAGCGACAATGCCATGCAGACCGAAAAAATTGCCCTGAAAGCCGCGGAAGATGCCCGTGAAGGCGGGAAAGCTGTTGCAGAAACCGTGACGGTAATGAAGGATATTGCCCGGAAAATTACTGTTGTGGGAGAGATTGCCCGTCAGACCAATCTGCTCGCGCTGAATGCGGCAATCGAAGCAGCCCGTGCCGGCGAAGAGGGCAGAGGCTTTGCCGTAGTAGCGTCCGAAGTCCGCAAATTGGCAGAGCGGAGTCAGAAAGCTGCTGCCGAAATCAGCGAATTATCGCTTTCCAGTGTGGATATTGCTGAAAGAGCAGGAGAAATGCTGAAGAGAATTGTGCCGGATATTCAGAAAACTGCCGAACTGGTTCAGGAAATCAGCGCGGCAAGCAGCGAGCAGAATTCAGGGGCAGAGCAGGTCTAACAAAGCGGTTCAGCAATTGGATTCCGTGATTCAGGAAAATGCCTCGGCAGCCGAAGAGATGTCTTCAACTTCTGAGGAACTGACTGGTCAGGCAGAACATCTCAGGGATATCATAGGGTTTTTCAGAATTGATGACGCGGTCAGGAGGAAAATGGCGGAACTGAAACCGGAGAGAACACTGCTATCCGGAAACGCGAGAAAGTTTGAAAGAATATCTGAAATCAAAGATGCTGCTGCAAAAAGGAGAACAGGCCCGGAAGAAGACGGCTATGATGAAGGCTTTGAGAAATACTGAACAGGATTTTCAGGATTAGAGGATTTGCATGATTGCTGTTGCAGGGGCACGCCGCCGGCGTGCCCCTACGAAGATTCGAATGCAGGGGAGGCTCGGCACAAATCCTGAAAAATCCTTTAATCCTGCAAATCCTGTTCAGATTTTCAGGATTAAAGGATTTTCATGATTGCTGTTGCAGGGGCACGCCGCCGGCGTGCCCCT
>DYRK01000610.1 GCA_020718785.1 Desulfatirhabdium butyrativorans
CCGGGGCTTCCCCGGCAAGTGCGTTCCCAAGCCGGGGCTTGGGAACGAGAAAAAAAGCCCCAGCTTGGGAACGAGAAAAAGCGGGTTTGAAACCCGCTTTACTTTACGATGCAAACAGGTCATTTTTGCATTCCTGTTCCCCGTTTTCCATACAGGTTTCAATCGCCTTCCGTATCTGTCTAATCTGGAAGGTTCCGGCCAAACGGCGGATTTGTTTTACAAACATGGAATATTGTCTGTCCGAATTTTCAAGAATATCCAACTGCCTGCGGATTTCCGCAATATTGCCGCTTCTGGCTGCTTTATGAAGCGATTCAAGTTCGGAACGCGGGGGTTTTACAAAAACAGCTTCCGGCTCAGATCCCTGAATGGACTGACTTTCTGATTTTTCTTTATATATCCATTCTATTTTCATATACTTTTCAATCAACCTGAAAACATCCTTTATTTCCAGCGGCTTTGGCAGAAAATCATCGCAGCCGCTTTCCATGATGATATCTTTGGGAGAACGGGAAGTGCTTGCCGAAATAATAATTATTTTTATATGAGAAAGATCGGACGAATTTCGAAGCTGCCGAGTGATTTCGATTCCATCGGTTCCCGGCATGACTATATCCATAAAAATCAGGTCCGGTCTGATCTCGGTTGCTTTTCGTATTCCGTCAGGACCGTCGCAGGCTTCCGACATTTCGAATCCCAGCGGAGAAAGCAGATTAACCAAAACGATCCGGTTTTCCCATCGGTCGTCAATGACCAATATTTTCCGCTTTTCTCCTGTGTAGCCGATAACGGGATAATCATCCGAAACTTTTGTTTCTGTCCGGCCGCTGACTTCCGACAGCGCGATATCGAACCAGAAGGTGCTGCCTTTGCCCAGGCTGCTTTTCACATACAGTTCGCCGCCCATCAGCCGGACCAGTTTGCGCGTGATGGTAAGTCCCAGCCCTGTGCCTTCGATTTTGCGCGAGTGTTCCCCAACCTGTTTGAACGGGGAAAAAATATCTTCGAGCTGATCTTCGGGGATTCCGACACCCGTATCTTCTGTCTGAAAACGGAAAACAGCCTGCTCGGGCATCCGGCTGACGGTAAAGACAACGCTGCCGTCCTCCCGCGTGAATTTGACCGCGTTGCCCAGAAGATTGAGCAGAATCTGATTCAGCCGTTTTTCATCACCCTGAACCGCCGCGGGAATATCAGAGCATAAGTCTGCACGGAAAAGTATCCCTTTTTGTTTGGTCTGAACAGCGATAATGCTGACAATGGCGTTCAGAAATTCGGGAAACAGAAACGGTATGTTATTAAGCTCCATTTTCCGGGCTTCGATTTTGGAGAGGTCGAGGACTTCATTTATCAGATTCAGCAGATGCCGCCCGCTGCGGTCAATGACATCAATGCCTGCCTGTTGAAATCCGCTCAGAGTCTCGTCTCTTTTGAAAATCTGGGAATAGCCCAAAATACCGTTCAAAGGCGTGCGGAGTTCATGGCTCATATTGGCTAAGAATTCGCTTTTTGCCCGGTTTGCAACATCCGCGGCTTCTTTTGCCTCTTTGAGAGAGCGTTCTTTTTTGACTAATTCCCTGAAAATAATATCGTAAGGTCTTACCAATCCGGTTTCGATAATTGCTTTGTAAATCATATAAAAAGAAAAAATTTTGAAATAATGTCCCACCAGATTCGAAAAACCGTAATTGTCAATATAGAAAGTAAATGCCAATTCTGAAATGATCGTGCAGATCAGTGACCATACCAGCAGCCCGAATACGCTTTTTTCAAATTTTTCCCGATGTCTGAATAACAGGAAAATATTGACGGATAAAATAAGGCAGATAATGTACTCGCTGATTTTTTTAAAGAGTGTAAGTCCCTTTCCTTCGACAAAACATACGGGAAATATTTTCCAGTAAAAAACAGACAGGACGATCAGGGCAGAAATCACCGTGTAAGCCCCGAAAACAACACGCGGTTTCAATGCCTTGTCTGTGCGGAGAAAAACAAAAGCGACCATCAGTGTGATGCTTTCAAGATACCGCGCCGCGATCCATAACTGATTTGCGTAATAATCGTAATCTTTGAATATCTGCATTCCTTTGTAAGAAAGCGTGTGCAGAAGATCAAGTCCGCCGATAAAAAGATACGCGACGGCAATAAAAATCAGATAGCTGTTTTCTATGTATTTCATGGAATTCCATGCAATAATGAAAATGCCGCAGGCAACGAGAATGCTGAATATTTCTGCAAGGGTATGAAACAGAAGGTAGCTGTACAGGCTGGTAAGATACAGTCCCGTGAGGACAATGAAGCTTGCCGACATAAATGTGTAAGAAGTTTCACTCTGCTGTTTTTCCATAAAGCTCTCCTGTGATTTTCTGATTATGACGTACAATTTTATCCATTTTTACATAAACAAAGGCTGCCGTCAACGGATAAACGATTTCAATGTCAGATTTATATTGAAACAAGCTGTTGTTTTTTATAAAGTTTATATTGTAAAATGCACCCGGGTGATATTTTTATCTGCCCACGGTGTTGCCAATAAGATGGAAAGCGTGTATAAAAGATCAGTCAGCCGTGGACGGCTGAACCACCGAAATGAATATTATCAAGGAATACAACATGAAGGGAATCATCCTCGCAGGCGGGTCCGGCACACGCCTGTATCCGATTACACAGGCGGTCAGCAAGCAGCTTCTTCCGATTTATGACAAGCCCATGATCTATTATCCCCTTTCCGTGCTGATGCTCGCGGGGATACGGGAAATTCTTGTGATTTCTACACCTCATGATCTGCCGCTGTTCAGAAAGCTTTTAAAAGACGGGTCCCAGTGGGGCATCTCTTTCGAGTACGCGGAACAGCCGCTGCCCCAAGGACTGGCGCAGGCATTTGTCATCGGGCGGACCTTTGTGGGAAACAGCGATGTGTGTCTGATACTTGGGGACAATATTTTTTACGGTTACGGACTTACAGGGCAGTTGAACAAAGCGCGTACAGAAAACAAGGGTGCGACCGTGTTCGGTTATTGGGTAAAGGACCCGCGGCGATACGGCGTAGTCAGTTTTGACGAATCCGGCAATGCGGTTGAAATCAAGGAAAAGCCGAAAGACCCCAAGTCCAATTATGCGGTGACCGGGCTGTATTTTTATGATAATCAGGTTGTTGACATTGCCGCGGGTCTCAGACCCTCGGCACGCGGGGAACTTGAAATCACCGATGTCAATACGGCTTATCTGAAAATGAGGCAGCTTAGGGTGGAAAAGCTGGGCAGAGGAATCGCATGGTTAGATACCGGAACCCATGAAACCCTGATGCAGGCATCCGATTTCGTTGCCGCGATTGAAAACCGGCAGGGCTTGAAAATTGCGTGTCCCGAAGAAATCGCTTATCGGAATGGCTATATTGACGCGGCTAAGGTGGAAGAACTGGCAGTTCCTCTGAAACAGAATGCCTACGGACAATATCTGCTCGATTTGATTAAATGATCTTTTCTCGTTCCCAAGCCCCGGCTTGGGAACGCACTTGCCGGGGAGGCTCCCCGGCTTCCCGTGGCGGGAGACGGA
>DYRK01000070.1:0-7257 GCA_020718785.1 Desulfatirhabdium butyrativorans
TGCACTCCGGAAAAAATGAGAAAGGACAATGAAGAATTTGGAAGATAAAGATAAGCAAACAGGTTCGGATAATCTGACGCTCGAAGATCTGAGAAAAGAAATTGACGCGGCGGATGAAAAAATTGTCTCCCTTCTTTCCGAGCGGCAACGCGTGATCGCTCAGGTGAGATCATTCAAAAAAGCCCATAATCTGCCGATTTTCCACCCGGCCCGGGAAGAAGACCTGATTTCGAAAAGACGCCGGCAGGCTCTTCAGGCAGGACTGGACCCGGATGTTGTGGAAGAAGTCTTCCGCACGGTCATCCGCAGTTCCCGTATTGTTCAGGCAGACCGCAGGGCTTTGAAAAGTATTCGTCCCGGTGCCGCGGTTCTCATTGTGGGCGGCAGAGGACAGATGGGCAAATGGTTTCTCAGACAGTTCGGCGACACGGGTTACGAGGTCCGCTCTTTGAACAGAGACGGATGGTCCGATGCCGCGGCTCTGTGCAAAGATATTGATTTGGCGATTCTCAGCGTGCCGATCAATCAGACCGGCGAAATTGCTCATCAACTGGCCCCTTATCTTCCGAAAAATGCCGTGCTGACCGATATTACCAGTCTGAAAGAAGAGCCGCTCAAAGCCATGCTGGATGCCCATCCGGGACCGGTTCTCGGGCTGCATCCCCTTTTCGGTCCCACTACTTCCACCCTTGACAAACAGATTGTTGTCGCTGTTTCCGGAAGAGACGACGCTGCCTGTCAATGGATTTCGGATCAGTTTGTCTCATGGGGAAGCATTGTAGTCAAAGCCGCTGCCGCGGAACATGATGAAATTATGCACATTGTTCAGGCTCTGCGCCATTTTGCAACATTTACCTTCGGCAGTTTCCTGAGCCGCAGGCAGGTGAATCTCTCGCGCAGCCTTGAATTTTCCAGCCCGATTTACAGACTCGAACTGGGCATGGTCGGACGGCTTTTTGCTCAGGATTCCGGGCTTTATTACGAGATTATCACAGCGTCCGCGCAGCGCAGGGAAGTGTTGCGGGCTTATGTCGCTTCCGTGAAAGAAAATATGGAGATGATAGAAAAAGGAGACAAAAGCCTTTTCAGGGATGAATTCATGAAAATAGCGGAATGGTTCGGACCCTTCGGCGATCAGGCAATGCGTGAAAGCACCTATCTGATAAACAAGCTGATTGAGAGGTTCTAATAAGTGAGAAGTGAGAAATATTTCTCACTTCTCACTTCTTTCGGTATAGATATAAAAGGTATTGATATCTTTGCTGTCAATATCCTTTCTGATAAATGTATTGTCCACATAGATGCTGTAGCTTCTCACCGGCAGGTTATAGCCTTTGATGTCGACCATTTCAGCCGGTGAGATATGAACCCCTTTTAAAGAACAGTACCTGACCTTTTCGTAGGTTCCTTCCGCTATTTTCACATGGCCCACAGGACAGGCAGACTCCATGCGGTTGGCAAGATTTGTGGTCTCTCCGATAGAGGTATATTCGAGCTTGGCATCGCAGCCAATAGCCCCTGCAATGACTTCGCCGCTGTTTAAGCCGATTCTCATTTCAAAAAAGGGTTTTCCTTGTTCCCGCCGGGTTTTATTGATTTCCCTCATTTTTTTCTGCATTTCTATGGCAGCTTTTACCGCTCTTTCCGCATGGTTTTCCAGCCGCACCGGCGCGCCGAACATGGCCACAATGGCATCTCCGATATATTTGTCCGGGAACCCGCCGTATTGCTTGATAATCGGGATCAGCGCACTGAAATACATATTCAAGACATCCACGGATTCCGAGGCATTCAGTTTCTGGGTGATGGTGGAAAAGCCTGCGAAATCCGTAAACATGACGGTACACTCCGATTTCTGGCCCCCCAGCACTATCCCGTCTTTGGCAGCCATTTCCGCGAGTTCTTTTGAGAGAAATTTTTCCAAAGTTTCCATGAGATTCAGTCGCTCTTTCTGGCCCCGGGTCATAATATTGAACTGCATGGTCAGTTCTCCGAATTCATCCTGTTTGAGTATCGGCACCTCATAAGTATAATCTCCCGCGGCCACGGCTTTCGCACCGTCGGTCAGTTCGGTGATGGGCCGGGTTACCATCTTACTGAGCCATCCGGTAATCAGCATCACCAGCAGAATCAGCAGAAGAATGACTCCGGCAACAGCGAGCGCAACCATCCGCATCAGTTCTTTGACACTGCTCGCGTCGAAATCAATATTGAACATATTATAAACCGTGCCGGATTTCCGGGTCAGCCAGACGCTGAACCATGATCCCCAGGCGTCTTCGGCAAACATCGGCATGTACCAACGATTCGGATCCGAAATGGGATTATGTCCGTATCCCTCTTTGCCGGCCAATGCCAGATCGCGCCAGTAATCATTGCTCACATCGTAGAGCAGACCGCTGTATGAAGGAACTGTCGCACTCCACCAGGGAACACTGTCTAAAACAAATGCCACTTTGTCTTTGAACTGTCCCTCGTTTCTGCCGATATCGAGCATAATATAAAACTCGCTGAGTCTGAATCCGGTTGCTTTTGTATTTTCTTTGACATTGAACAGGAGCTGTTTGTATTTCCGGAAAATTTCCGGCATGTCCGGCTCCGAAGAAAACCGCTCCTGCCAGTACCGGAAGGCATCTGCAAGATTGCAATAGTCAAACTTTTTTTCAAATGACTCTAAGTATTCAAGCTTTCCTGTCACTTCATTCTCGGGAAGAATTCCGCCCTCTGTAAGAATCATATTGAATGCCATACTTCTGTATGTGTAGAAATCTTTTGTGTTGAAGAGAGATATATCTTCGCTGTGGGAGATGTTCCTGAGCGCGAACCGGTTCATTTTTTCAATATCCGAGGGATCAAATGCCGAATATATCCCGGCAATCAGATTTTCGGCGTTTTCAATAAGCTGATGAAGTGCGTTCAGGGGACGGTAGGCCTCCACCGGAATCACGATCAGGCCGATGAACGCGATGATTCCGGCTGCAAAACAAATCAGTTTGGTCCGAAAAGTCCAGGCGGTCTTAAAAGCGATTTTCTTTACTCCGGAGTTCAAATCCATTTTATAAGCCTCTTTTGCATAAATTTTTTTGCCGGGGTCTGTTTTTTTCAGGCAACAGATTCCGAATGAGAAATTCTCACTCCTCACTTCTCACCTTGAAGCCTCACGGTGATATAATATCCCTGACCCCCGCGTTGCAGAAGAAGAACTGCCGAGGCTTTGTTCCGGGATTTGACAACAGCTTTCTCAAAATCTTCCGTATCTGTCACAGTCATGTCATCCATCTGCCGGATCACATCTCCGGGCTTTGCTCCGATATTGGCTATATAAGATCGGGGACGGACTTCCGAGATCATCACGCCTTTCGAATGGCTGATGCCGTTTTTGTCCGACAGATTCTTTACTCTTATTCCTATCAGCCGAAAAGCCAGTTCCTCTGCCCGTTCCATCGGAAACTCGAGGCTCTGTATAGCTGCATTCAGAGTGGCAGCCTCTCTCATGAAGATCATTTTCACGGTGTCTCCCGCAGAATACGCTCTGATCGCGGTATAGTAATCGTCGCCCGAATAAATCTTTGTGCTGCCCACAGACACGACAATATCTCCTTCCCGGATACCGGGTTTATATGCAGGACTGTCAGGTTCAACGGCTCCGACCATCACTCCTTTTGCATCACGCGGGAGTTTCAGACAGCGTGCAAGCTTTGCGTCAATGTCATGGACACTCAGTCCTATCCATGCCTGAGAAACTTCTCCGTAGCGTATAAGGTCCGACACAATCCGTCTGGCACGTGAAATCGGAATGGCAAAACATATACCCTGGGCTTTGGCATAGACCGCTGTATTTATCCCGATCAGTTCGCCGTTTATATTCAGCAGGGGACCGCCGCTGTTGCCGGGATTGATGGACGCGTCGGTCTGTATGAAATCATTGTAAATCCGGTCTTCTGTACGGATGCTGCGGTTCAGCGCGCTGATAACCCCCGCGGTCACGGTGTTTGAGAATCCGAAGGGATTGCCGATGGCAATCACGGTTTCGCCTATCATCAGATCATCGGAATTTCCCATTTCCACGGAAGGAAGCGTATCCTGAGATGAAATACGCAGGACAGCGAGGTCAGAATCCGGGTCAGCACCCACAATCTCAGCCTTGAATTCACGCTCATCTTTCAGCGCGACCGTAACGGTTCCCGTTTTTTCAATGACATGCGCGTTGGTCAGCACGAATCCGCGTTTCCCGTCAATTATCACGCCGGAGCCCAGGCTGTTTTTTTTGTACCGCCGCTCAAAGCCTTCTTCAAAGAAATCCCGGAAAAAAGATTCAAAAAGAGGATTGGCTCCGAAAGCGGAAAAAGGACCGGCAGTCACCTCGTATTCGGAACTGACGTTTACCACCGCGGGGGAAACCCTTTCCGCTGCCGTCACAATAGCGTCTCTCCGTTCATAACCCCAAAGATGTGAGTCTGTCAAAGAAAACAGCAGGGCTGCCAGAAAAACAGCCTTCGTCTTCTTTGCATTTTTTTTGTCTGTCTGTTTTTTTGCCATTGGCTTTTCCGAAATTTTGTTTTAGAATCTTCTTTTATCCGACCGTTAAGAAAAATATCATCGCCGATTTGTTTCCGGCGTGTTTCCGGAGTGCAAAAATAGAGCGCAGCGGTTTTTTGCACAGTAAAGCGGGTTGCAAACCCGCTTTGTTCAGCCTGATTTTTGCACTCCGAATGAATGTATATATAGCGATTATGAAAAATATTCAAGACATCCTTCCGCTGGTGGAACACCCGAGCCGTTATCTGGGAACAGAGATAAACAGCATCCGCAAAGAGCCTTCCTCGGTCAGACTCAGGATAGCGCTGGCATTTCCCGATATGTACGAGATCGGAACCTCCCATTTCGGGATTCAGATTCTTTATCATATTCTGAATGCACACAAAGACATTCTTGCAGAAAGGGTGTTTGCTCCTGCTCCCGACATGGAAAGCAGGCTCAGAAACACGGGGATTTCCTTGCTGTCCATGGAAACCCGCCTGCCGGTTTCCCGGTTCGATATTGTCGGGTTCAGCCTTCTTTACGAACTGAATTACACCAATATCCTGACCATACTCGATCTCGCGGGCATTCCTTTTTTTGCAGCGCAGCGCGATCATTCACATCCGCTGATCATTGCAGGAGGACCGTGTACCGTCAATCCGGAGCCTGTCGCCGATTTTTTCGACGCGATGGTAATCGGGGACGGAGAAAACGTCATCATGGAAATGTCGCGTATCTGGCTTGAATGGAAAGAAGACGGAAACGCGAACAGGGAAAATCTCCTGAAACTGTGGTCCCATATCGCCGGGGTTTATATTCCAGTATTTTTCACACCGGGTGCCTCGCCTTATATAAAGATAAAAAGAGCGGTTGTCAATGACCTTGACCATGCCGCGTTTCCCCTGGCACCTGTCATTCCTTACGGCAAGCCCGTGCATGACCGGCTCCGCATTGAAATATCGAGGGGATGCACGCGGGGATGCCGTTTCTGTCAGGCAGGCATAATATATCGCCCGGTGAGGGAGCGGTCCCCGGAAACACTTCTTGCCATAGCCGCGGATTCTATTGCCGCTACCGGATACGAAGACCTGTCTCTGCTGTCTCTGAGTACCGGAGACTACGGATGTATCGTCCCGCTTATGGAACATCTCAGTGCAAAGTGCGAATCCGGGCATACCGCGATTTCTTTTCCTTCGCTGCGTGCAGGAACGCTGACTCCGCAACTTATGAATCTGATAAAAAAAATCCGTAAAACAGGATTTACCCTCGCGCCTGAAGCCGGAACTCAGCGGCTCAGAGATGTCATCAACAAAAATATCAGCGGACAGGAAATTATCGAAACTGTTTCCGATGCGTTCAGTCTGGGATGGCAGGTTATCAAACTCTATTTCATGATCGGGCTTCCCACTGAAAGCGATGCAGATACGGAAGGAATTGCCGCGCTGGTAAAAGAACTCAGGAATATCAAAGGAATAAAGGGCCGCAAAGGAAAACTCAACGTGAGCGTCGGAACTTTTGTTCCCAAATCCCATACACCGTTTCAGTGGGCGCGGCAACTGTCGCTTTCGGAATCCGAGGATAAAATTTATTCTTTGCAGAGTCTCCTGAAACTTTCCGGTATCCAGTTCAAATGGCAAAGCCCCAGACTCAGCCTGCTGGAAGGCATATTTGCAAGGGGTGACAGAAGCCTTTCCCGTCTCCTGGTCACGGCATATAAAAAAGGCTGCAAATTTGACGGGTGGAGCGATCATTTTGACTGGCGTCTCTGGCAGGAAGCCCTGAAAGAATCAGGAACTGACCCTGATTTCTATACGGTGCGTGCAAGAGAACTGACAGAAATCCTGCCCTGGGACCACATTGACATCGGCGTCACAAAATCATTTCTGAAAAAAGAATGGGAAAAAGCTCTCCGCGGGGAGTCCACGCCGGATTGCCGGGAAGGAGACTGCAATGTCTGCGGAGTCTGCGATTTTGACAGGATCAGACCCGAAACTTTCCGCGCGGACGCATATCTGAACGCCGGCCTGAACACTGACCTGAATAAGGACGCCGGCGATATAAAATTCAAAAAACTGCGTATAAGCTATTCGAAACAGGATCAGGCAAAATATTTCGGGCATCTTGAACTGGCAAATATTTTTATCCGCGCAATAAGGCGAGCCGCGATTCCGATCCGATATTCGGAAGGCTTTCATCCCATGCCCAGACTTTCTTTCGAAGATCCGCTTCCTGTGGGTATGGGAAGTCTGAGCGAAATTTTTTATATGTACGTCCCGGAAAATGTCAGTCCCGAGTGTGTTATGACGGATCTGCAATGCCGGCTTCCGGAAGGGCTTGCCATTCGGAGCTGCGAAGCGGTTTCTCCGGGTTTTGTCGGCAAACAGCCCGAATCCATTGATTATACAGTGACAATAAAAAACAGCGGCTTTGACGAAGAAAAACTCAGGCTCTTTACACAGAAAGCCGAATTTGTGATCAGCCGTCTGAACCGGAAAGGACTTCTGAAAAAAACAGATATGAAAGAAATGGTGACAGATATCAGACTGACTGCCCCGAATGTACTGAAAATGACGCTTAAATCAGAACCGGGAAAATCCTTCCGGCCCGCCGAGGTCATAAAAGAAATTTTCGGTCTGTCCGATGAAACCGTAAAGCAGGCAGATATCCTCAAACTCAAAACAGGTAACAGGTAACAGGTTTGCAGGTAACAGGTTTACAGGTTACAGGTTTGCAGGT
>DYRK01000070.1:7357-15813 GCA_020718785.1 Desulfatirhabdium butyrativorans
CAGGTTACAGGTTTGCAGGTAACAGGTTAAATGAAACCCGGAATTTATGTATAAACAGCTTATCATCAATGTCACAGAATACGAAACCCGTGTGGCTCTTCTGGAAGACGGAACAATCGCGGAACTTTTTATCGAGCGGAAAGATGATTCGGATATCGTCGAAAACAGGTAACAGGTAACAGGTTTACAGGTTTGCAGGTTACAGGTTTGCAGGTAACAGGTTTACAGGTTTGCAGGTTACAGGTTTGCAGGTAACAGGTTAAATGAAACCCGGAATTTATGTATAAACAGCTTATCATCAATGTCACAGAATACGAAACCCGTGTGGCTCTTCTGGAAGACGGAACAATCGCGGAACTTTTTATCGAGCGGAAAGATGATTCGGATATCGTCGGCAACATTTATAAAGGACGCGTGCAGCGGGTTCTGCCCGGAATGCAGGCAGCCTTTGTTGACATCGGTCTGGAACAGGCAGCGTTTATCTATGTTGATGATGTGGTCTGCACGGGATATAAAGAATTTGAAGACCTGTTTATTGAGAACAGCGAAGATGACGATGCCGCAGACTGCGCGGATATCTCCTCTTCACCCGGAACCGGCAGGGAATGTCACATTGCGGACCTGCTTGCGGAAGGTCAGGAAATCATGGTTCAGGTGGCAAAGTCTTCCATCGGAACAAAAGGCTCGCGGGTGACTTCCCATATTTCGCTTCCCGGGCGTTTTCTGGTGCTGATGCCCACTTCCGAGCATGTGGGAATATCCAGACGTATCGAAGACGAAGCGGAACGCAGCCGTCTGAAAGAACTGATTATGTCTTTGCGGAACCCGCATTTCGGCTATATTCTCAGAACTGCCGGCGAAGGAGTTCAGCCCGAAAAGCTTGTGTATGAGATGGAATTTCTCAGAAATCTCTGGGATAACATTCAGGAACGATACAAAAAATCGCCTGTGCCGTCTCTGCTGCATCAGGAACTTTCAGTGAGCCTGCGCGCTGTCCGGGACCTGCTGATCCATGAGGCGGAAAAATTGGTGATAGATTCCCGCGCAGGCTATCATTCAATCCTTTCATTTCTTGATACTTTCATGCCCGGTCTTAAAGATTCCGTTGAATTTTATGAAGGGGCGGAACCGATTTTCGACGCGTATAATCTCGAAGGGGACATTTCCCGTGCGCTGAAACGGAAAATATGGCTGAAATCAGGCGGATATATTGTGATCGAACAGACCGAGGCACTTGTTGCCGTTGATGTGAACACGGGCCGCTATGTCGGCAAGCACAACCTTGAAGAAACCATTTTAAAAACCAACCTCGAAGCAGTCAAAGAAATAGCGTATCAGATAAGGCTCAGGGACATAGGCGGGATTATTGTCATTGATTTTATTGACATGGGGAAAAGATCCAATCAGGAAAAGGTCTTTAACGCTCTGAAAGATGCCTTGAAAAAAGACAGGAGCAAGACCCATATTCTCCCCATGTCGGAAATGGGACTGATACAGATGACGCGCAAGCGGATAAAAAAATCGCTGACGCGGATGATGTGCGAACCCTGTTTTTACTGTGAGGGAGAAGGATATCTGATATCCGGGCAGACGGTCTGCTACAATATTTACAGGGAAATTCTCCGTGATGCCGCGGATATGACGGCGGAAAAACTGATGATCAGAGTAAATACCCGGATTGCCGAACTGCTTCACGGAGAAGAGAATCATCTGATTGTTTCCCTTGAGAAAATTATAGGCAAACAGATTGTCATCTATCCGAATTCCGAGTTTCATAAAGAAGAATTCGATATTTTCGAAGTGGCGAAGGAGTGACGGGGCGGGGTCAGGGGTCAGGGGTCAGAGGTTCTTCCTCTCACCCCCCTCACCCCTCACCTCTTACCCCCCAACTTCAAGGGGGGCTATATGGAACTGGCCGCGAAAGATCAGGGCGGAGCAGTTGTTGTTTCGGTAAAAGGCAAGGTGGACACTGCCACCGCGCCGGAATTCGGGAAATATCTCAGCGAACAGACTGATAAGGCCGCTAAAACGCTTATTGTAAGCATGAGCGGGCTTGACTATATCAGCAGCGCGGGACTCAGGGTAATTCTTGCCGCTGCAAAGAAGATGAAGGAAAAACAACTTGATTTTATTCTTGCAGGATTAGAGGGAGACGTGAAAAACGTATTCAGGATCGCGGGCTTTCTCTCACTTTTCAAGGTCGCGGACACAGAAGAATCCGCACTGAAACAGATATGACAGGAGAACTTTTTTCACAGATACAACTGCCTGCAAAACTCGAATATCTCGGAATTTTCATCGCTTCTGTCAAAGACGCGGCAGAAAAATACGGATTCGCCCGGACCCGGATATCGGAAATCGAACTGGCAGCAGAGGAAATTCTTGTAAATATCTTCAATTATGCCTATCAGAACGCGGAGACCGGCTGCGTTCAGGTCATAACCGGAACAGACGGGAACAGACGTTTTTTTATCGAAATCAGCGATACCGGAATTCCCTTCAATATGTTGCAGGCTGATCCTCCTGATCTCACATCGGATATATCCCTTCGCAAAATCGGAGGACTGGGGGTTTTCCTGGCACGGGAATTGATAAATGATATCAGCTATTATCGGGAAGATAACAAAAATATCCTGAAAATCAGGGTATGAAAATCAAATTTCGATCTCTAATCCGTCATAGCCCAGGCTGATTTTCAGGGGATAGGAATCATCGTAAATTGAAGCATATTTCACGGTATCGCGCAGTATTTTGTCAAGAGCCGCGTCACCGTAAGCCGGCTCGCTGTGATACATGCACAGGTGCCTGACTTTTGAGCGGATTGCCAGTTCCACGGCAATCATGTTGCTGGAATGTCCCCAGTCTTCTTTCATATAAATAGCATCCAGCAGCGCATACTGGGTGTCAAAGATGAGCAGGTCCGCATTTCTGAAAAAGCTTAAAAAAGGATAGGTTTCTTTATCTGCATCTCCCTTGTGTTCGGCGTCTGTGGAGTAAACGATTTTTTTGCCGTCTTTCTCAAACTTGAAACCGTAAGATATCTGGGGATGATTCTGGGCGATTCCGCTGATCCGGAATCCCGCGATGTCGTATTCTTTCTCAGGCTCAAGCCGGTGAAAGCGGATATCTGCCTGCATGTACGTCAGCGGCACAGGGAAACAGGGCGGAGCCTGCTGCGCGGTGAAAACCTGTCCGATATCCTCGTGAAATCCGTAAATATCCAAGCGGTTTCCCTTGATAAAAGCCGGCACGAAAAAGGGAAAGCCGCAGATATGGTCCCAGTGGACATGGGACATGAAAATATGAAAGCGCGCCGGAATTTTGCGCGACTGCATCACATAATTTCCGAAATCGCGCAATCCTGTGCCGCAGTCCAAAACGATGTATTCTTCCGCGCCGCGTATTTCGACACAGGATGTGTTTGTGCCGTAACCGCCTCTGACGGCAAAAGGAAGCTGCTTGTCAATAAACTCTTCTATATCGGCTTTGCTTTTAAGGTCAAAATCTTTTGCCGCTTCAATTGCCCTGTAAATTTTATATCGTATGGTTTCCGACCGGACAGATGCCGGCAAAGACCCCCGGCTGCCCCAGATAATCACCTTCATAAATCAGCCCCCCGATTCTGAAAAAATGATGCTGAAAAAAAACGGCTTGCATCTGTTTTAAGTTTTTTGGCGTTTTACTGTAAAACGCCCCTGCTTAAAACAGACGTAAATCGTTTTTCCCGTTCCCAAGCCGGGGCTTCACTGCCGTTAAGTTAAGGAGGAGTGCTGAAATGCCGATTTTATAAGATGGGTTTGCACTGTGCTAAAAAGGAATTTTAGCACTCCTCCCTGACCGATCTTATAAAATTGGTCATTTCAGCACTCCGGATGAATCATTTTCCAGCTTAACTTGAAGCCGGGGCTTGGGAACGGGAAAAAAATACACACTCATGTATCCCGCATTCCGAATACGTTATACAATTTTTTTCGGATTTGTCAAAACATTATTCGGAATCCGAAGGAAGGGTTTGAGATTTGGCAACTTTTTTAAAGTTGTCAAATCTTCGCTTGACAGAACAGTCTGCTTGTGTCTAAATGGAAAGATTGAGTTCACTGCGTTGCAATAAAAAATTATATAGAAAATCAAATAAGTAGAGTGAGGTATTGTCATGAAAAGAACGTATCAGCCGAGCCGGCTCAAACGCGCCCGGACGCACGGGTTTCTCAGGAGAATGTCAACAAAGCAGGGCAGAGCGGTCATAAGCAGACGCAGAGCCAAAGGAAGAAAGCGGCTGTCAGTGGTTTAAAGGGTGCCGTCAGGGAGGAGTGCTGAAATGACCGATTTTATAAGATCGGTTAGCGATGTGCTAACCGATCTTATAAAATCGGTCATTTCAGCACTCCGGACGCACCCTGAACGGATAGATTGATTCATACGGAAAAAATTACATGGTGCGATCTTTTTCCTTTGCCAAAGCAGACAGAATTTTAAAGCGTTCCGAGTTTATCCGTTTGTCGGAATCCGGGAAACGTATTCATAACAGGTATTTCCTGACAGTGTTCTGCCCCGGTCACAAACGGAGCCGCATAGGTATTACCGTAAGCAGAAAAGTTTCACATCATGCCGTCATCCGTAACCGGCTGAAACGGTATTGCCGTGAATATTTCCGTCTGAACAGAGACAGGCTTGCAGGGAACTGGGATATCAATATCATCGCCGGAAAAGAGGCTGCGGAAATATCCGCGGCACAGGCATTTTCTTCCCTGAAGACCGTTTTTGAAAGATTATCGAAAGAGGCCGGCGGTTAAAACTGTTTTCATGATGCTTATCAGGATATATCAATGCAGCATAAGTCCTTTTTTAGGACCCGCATGCCGTTTTTACCCGACCTGTTCCGAATACGGTTTTCAGGCAGTGTCGCGTTACGGTCTGCTGAAAGGGGTGCGGCTGACTGCGAAACGGATTCTGCGTTGTCATCCCTGGCACCCGGGGGGTTTTGATCCTGTGCCTTAGTCCGCGAAAGCATATTGCGTAATTCAGATGAAATCCGCCGCATTCCCGATTCCCGCCGATTGTGCCGTGCAATATTCTGTGAGGAACCCCGGTGTGCCGTTTTACTGTAAAACGCCCCTGCTTAAAACAGACGCAGATCTTTTTACAGGTAAGAATATATTTCGGAATTTTTTTTGTCCATATATGACTTACGCACTTGATTTTATTTTCCTGATTGATTGGCGTTTATCAGCGTCAATTATCGCTTGAAAATCATGCAAATGCGTAACTCCCAGTCCAATCAGGATATTTGAATTTTCAGGAGAAAATGATGGAACAAGCCCGACTGTTTATTGCGATAGCACTTTCATTTCTTGTATTTTTTCTGTGGGAAGTTTTTTTTGCGGAAAAACCGTCTATTCAGGAACCGGAAAAGCCGCAGATGTCTCAGGCAGAACCCGTGAAAAAAGAGGAACCGGTTCCGGTTCCCGGTTCCGAACCGGTGATCGGAACTCCGGGGACCGAAACATCGCCCGGGACAGTAAGTCCGACAGGTACTGACCGGGCGCCGAGAACGATTATTGTCAATTCCCAGAAATACACGGTTAAAATTTCGGAAAAAGGCGCTGTGTTCAAAAGTTTTGTTCTCAGGGAGTACAGGGAAAAAGCCGAACCCGATTCACCGCCAAGAGAAATGATTCCTCAGGAGGTCCGCACCGGGACAGTGGTCACAAATCTTACCGGCAACAGTATTTCGGGGCTGAAAGATGCTGTTTATTCGGCAAATATCGAAGCTGATGCTACGGATGTGATGAACGGACCCAAAACGATATCCTTTTCATACACTTATGCCGACGGCATTGTATTTGAAAAACAATTCACTTTTTCACCCGATACTTATCTCATCAGCCTGAAAGTGATCATAAAAAACAAAACACTTTCGCCTGTTCAGGATAATCTGAGCGTGGGACTTGCGCGGACTGTTCCGGGAGCAAATGCGGCTGCTTACGGATTCGAAGGTCCCAGCGCATACATCGGCAACAGTCTGGAACAGATAGCAATCAAGAAGATAAAAGAAAAAGACACTTATACCGGCGAAGTGAAATGGATTGCGGTGGAGGACCGCTATTTCATATCAGGGCTGATTCCCTCGGCTCCCGACAATGCGACCATGCACATTTCCATGAAAAATGAGCTTCTGGAATCTGCACTCATTCATCCCTTTACCCTGGCTCCCGGAACACAGCATGAGTCCGGATTCACGCTGTTTCTGGGACCCAAAAGCCTGAAACTGCTCAGGAAGCTCGATACCGGCCTGGAGAAAGCCATCTATTTCGGATGGTTCGATTTCATTGCCAAACCCTGCCTCTGGCTGATGAACTTCCTGCATGACCTTATTCCCAATTACGGCGTGGCGATCATTATACTGACCCTGCTCGTCAAAGGGATTCTGTGGCCCCTGGGGAACAAAGGCTACAAATCCATGAATGAAATGAAGAAAATTCAGCCGCTCATGGCAGATATCCGGGAAAAATACAAAGATGACAAAGCGCGGATGAATCAGGAAATTATGAATCTGTACAAGACTTACAAAATAAATCCCGTGGGCGGCTGTCTGCCCATGATTCTGCAGATTCCGGTATTTTTCGCACTTTACAGAATGCTGTACGAAGCCATAGAACTGAGGCACGCGCCTTTTTTCGGGTGGATAAACGATCTGTCGGCTCCGGATCGGCTGTTTCATTTCAGTTTTTCGATTCCCTTTATGGAGCCGCCCTTCGGTATCCCTGTGCTGACGATTATCATGGGAGCCACAATGTTCATACAGCAGAAAATGTCGCCTCCCCCGGGCGATCCGGCACAGGCTAAAATGATGATGATGATGCCTGTTGTTTTCACGTTTATCTTCATCAATTTTTCATCCGGCCTGGTTTTGTACTGGCTTGTCAACAACGTCCTGTCCATCGCACAGCAGTATTATATTTCGAAGAGGTGAGAGGTCAGGGGTGAGAGGTCGGGGGTGCCCCTCACCTCTTACCCCTGACCCCGAACCTCTCCTTACGACGGAGGTTTACAGATGTCGCCTTATTTGGAATTCGAAGGCAAAATTATCGAAAAGGCTGTCCAGAAAGCCTGCGAAACGCTGAATATCCCCAAAGAAAAGCTTAAATATGATGTGATTTCTTACGGCTCTTCCGGTATTTTCGGCCTGGTCGGGGTCAAAAAAGCGAAAATCCGGGTAAACTCACCCGAATTGCCGGCATCCGGCGATAAGCTCCGGCAAAAGACTCAGCCTGTTTCAGATCCTGAGCCGGAGCCGGAGTCCGCATGGATTGCGGATGCAGTGCGGGAGATGGAATACGCGGTTTCAGAACCCGAATTGTCAGTCCGACAGAAGGAGAGTCCCGAATCAGAGCCTCGCGCAATGCCCGGGGAATCGTTTCCGCCCGAACCTGCCGATTTTAATAAAAACGGTATGTACTCCGCAAAAAAGGCCGATTTTAATAAGACGGGTTTGCACTCCGGAATACAGCCGGGAGACCCGAACCCCGGTTCGGGGCAGCCTTCCGGAAGTCCTTCCGAACTCGGCAGAACAGCTTTGCAGCGCATTGTCGATTTTATCACCGGCGATGCCACAGTGTCGGTAAGAGAGACGCCGGAAAGAATTTTTTTCAATATTCAGGGAGGAAACACAGCGGTTCTGATCGGAAAACGGGGGCAGACCCTCGAGGCAGTCCAGTATATTGTCGAAAAAGTGATCAACAAGCATAATGCCGACAGAATCCGCATTCAGATAGATGTGGAAGGATATTTGGACAGCAGACGTGCCAAATTGGAAGGTCTTGCCGCACGCCTTTCCGAAAAGGCAAAACGTATCGGAAAACCCGTGACCATCGGTCAGCTGAATGCACATGACAGACGGATCATCCACATTGCCCTGAAAGACGACACCGGAGTCAGAACCCAGAGCATGGGCGAGGGATTTTACAGAAAACTGGTGATCTTTCCCCAGAAAAGATTCTATCGGAAAAAAGAAAGCGAATCACCCATATCCCAACCCGTCGGAGAGGGAAACGGAGAGAGTGAGGATTGAGCCGAAAACCATAGCCGCGATTGCCACCCCGTCAGGACGCGGGGGGATCGGCATTATCAAAATTTCCGGTACGGAAGCGGTTTCAATCGCCGGGACGATCTTCCGAAAAGCATCTTCGCGGAATCAGGGGGATTTTGAATCTTCTCGTTCCCAAGCCCCGGCTTGGGAACGCGTCTGCGCCCGAAGCCCCGGCTTCGGGCAGTCTCCCGTTACGGGAAGCCGGGGCTTCCCCGGCAGGTGCGTTCCCAAGCCGGGGCTTGGGAACGAGAAAAAGCCGGGGCTTGGGAACGAGAAAAAAGCATCTTCTCGGAATGAGGGGGATTTCGAATCTTCTCGTTCCCAAGCCCCGGCTTGGGAACGCGTCTGCGCCCGAAGCCCCGGCTTC